>CAUADW010000147.1 GCA_958427895.1 uncultured Collinsella sp. | reverse complement strand
GGCATCTGAATGTGCGGTTCTTCACTGTTCATGTTTATTTGAACACATTCGAACAGTAACTGCAAGAATTATTTGTTTATCTTTGTTCTTTTTTGAACAAATACCGTTCACGGATGATTGCTGACCGTTTGAGCCGGGCGCAGACGTAGCGACCATGTGTTCAACAAACAAAAGGGCGGCCGAGAACGCGTCTCGGCCGCCCTTCGGCGGTATTCCCCGGTATATACAGCTGTGTTAGCTACTCAGACTGCCCGCTCTTCTTGGCATGTCTGGAAGGAGCGCTCAAGAAACGGCCCGTCAAATAGTTCGCCGGGCCGGAAATATCGATCCCCAGCAGTACGTGTCCCAGCCACAGGAACGCCACGAGCACCAGCAGCGGGATAACGCACGAAGTCACGATCATCACGATGACGCCTTCGATGAGGTCGGTCACCTGCCGCACGATCTCATCGGTCATCTGCTTGGCGCCGCTGGTCACCGACGTAACAAGGCTCGATGCCCCATCAGTCAACTGCTCGAGCACGTTTTTGGACGCCGTGGTCTCGGATTTTTTCTTGTTCGATTTTGAGCTGGTCTCGGCTGACTTGTCCGTGGTGTCGGCCGCGTCCGCAGCGTCCGCAGCCTTTTGCTCAGCTTGCTCAATACTTACGCGATACGTTTCATCGACCTTTTGCGACACCCATACGCTCGCGGGCACGAGCGCCATGCCGATCACGGCAACCACCAGTACGCGTGTCGCCACACGGCGCAGGACAGTGCTCGTGCTCCAGCGCCCGTGAATGCCGAGCGACACCGCAAAGAGCACCAACGCAAACGGGATTAAGATGCCCAAGCCAACCGACCACAAAATGGTTAGCAGGTATTTCTCGAGGTAGAGCACGGCAAGCACGATACCAAGGTTGCCTGAAAGCTGCGCGAGCTGCTCGGCAACCGGCGTTCCCGTATCACCCGGCAGCGCGGTAATGCCCGCAGACAGCGCCACGCACGAGGTCGTGAGCGCCAGTACGTTACCCTTCTTTTGGTCGATGACCTCGATGGTGGAGTCCCAAGTTTTGGTATCGGCAAAATGCGGACGAGCTACAAAGCCCGACAGCAGCGCCAGTACCACGAGCGCAACGATAAAGCCAATCTGCAGCTTTTTGTTTGCGCACACGACATCGGACAGGCTGGGCTGCAGCTCTGTTACCGTCGTGTGCTCGGTTATCTGGACAGAACGCCCATGAGCCATCTCGTGCGCGTCTCTTTTTTGTATTGACCCGTTATCCGGCATTTGGATACCTCCTCAGTCCGGCGTTTAATGCGAAAGAAAGTATACCCACCGAGCAAAAATCGAACGGGAAGACGAACGGAGCGCACCAAGACTGTCCCCAATGACTAGTCGTTTAAGAACGTCCCCAATGACTATCTCGGGATGAGTTGCGGGGAGGAGGACAGAAAAAGCCCTGTCGCGGGTTGCGGCAGGGCTTTTGGAAGGGGACTTGGTTGTGAGGACTCGTTAGGCGAGCTTGGCCTCGAGCTCGGCGATGCGCTTGTAGGCATCGATGGTAAAGCGGGCCTGCTTCTCCAGGATCATAGTGGTCATGAGAGTGTCCTGAGCGTGAGCCATGATGAAGGTCATCTCCATCTCGCCACCGCCGGCCTCCTGCGAAAGCAGCTTGGTCTGCGTGTCGTGGGCACCGATGAGCGCATCGCTGGCATCCTTGTGCAGCTGCTCGGCCTTCTCAAAGTCACCCTCGCGAGCAGCATCGAGCGCTGCAAGCAGATCGGTCTGGGCGTCACCTGCGTATGCGACAATCTCGAATCCAACCATCGAGATTTCTTCTTTGGTTGCCATATTGCGTTCCTTTCACATATGAACCAATGGAGAGCATCGCGTCCGGGCATACGCGCTGCGTTGTGTATGACAGAAACAATAACATTCAAACAAAAAAGAACAGCGCAAAACGTGATTTCGAGCTATGAACGGTCGCTTTTCGCCCGTGAACGGTTTTTGAACCAATCTGAACAATATCGAACACAATTAGCGGCAACCCAAACAGACCTGCGCGCTAGCGTACATCGCGCACCGTATCGCCCTCGACGAGCACGCCCGGAAACAGCATGTGCTCCACACCGGGTTCAACGCCCTCGGCGCCGGCAATCTTGTCAACCGCCCACATGCCGACGCGCTTGTTGTCAAAGCGCACCGTGGTCAGGCGACAATCGGGCACGATATCGCCCAGGCTGTCATCAACACCCACCACGCTCACATCCTCGGGCACGTGCTTTCCGCGCGACTCGAGCCCGCGAATGCAGCCATATGCCATGGCATCGTTGGAGGCATAGATGGCAGTACAGGTCGAATCATCCGCCAGAGCCTGGCCTGCGGCATATCCGCTCTGTGCCGTCCAGTCGCCGCGCACGAGCTGCGGGGGCTCAATGCCATGCGCACGCAATGTCTCGCGCCAGCCTTCCTCGCGCCGCATGCCCGAAAGCGAGCGCTCGGGGCATGAGATAAAGTGCACAGTCTTGTGCCCCCGCCCCAGCAAGTACTCGACAACTTGACGCGAGCAATCGAACT
>CAUADW010000146.1 GCA_958427895.1 uncultured Collinsella sp. | reverse complement strand
TGCTTATTGCGCCGTTTTTGCTACACCGTTCCACGCTCCACTGCTACAGCGTTCCATGGCAGACTGCCACGTAGCAATGCGGGTTGCTCTGATTGCGAGGGGCGCGCAAGCGCCCCTCTTGGCCAATACGGCCGGTTATGCTCTTAGCCGATGCGCTTGCGCATTGACTCGTCGCCTTCAATATGGATGACGTCCGACCGATAGACTATGCGGTCGATGACGGCATCTGCGATTGCTCCTTCCCCGAGCTTTGAATGCCAGCCTGCTGGCGAGAACTGCGAGCAAATCAATAAGGACCCGCTGCGCAAGCGCGCCTCGACTATCTCTAAAAGCTCGCGCGCCGCCTTCCCCTCGAGCTTTTCCAAAAGCCAATCGTCCAGTATCAGCAAGTCGCATTTCGTGTAGCGCTTCTTCGCCTTGAGCCAATCCTCGTTCTTGCTCACGTTCAGCTCGTCGAGCATTTCGGGCAACCGGACGTACCTTACGCTGAAGAAGGCGTTGCAGGCCGCCACCCCGAGCGCGCAGGCAATCCAGCTCTTGCCGGCGCCCGACGCGCCCGTGATCACGACGTTGCGGTGGCCTCTTATCCATGTGCAGTTGGACAGCTCTATCAGTTTCGTGCGGTCGAGCTTGCGATCCGCGTCGTAGCGGACATCGGCAATGTTCGCCTCGGGATCGGAGAAGCCGGCCTGGCGCAACAGCCTCGTCCTCCTGTTGATGCGGCGCGCGTCCCATTCGGCATCGACTATCATGGCGAACCTCTCGTCGAAGGTCATCTCTGCCACTCCTTGCGATTCCTCCTGGTCGCGATACGCTTGCGCCATCACCGACATCCTCATGCCATAGAGTTTGTCCATCGTCGTCTGGCTCGCCGTCATTATTCATCGTCCCCCTCGCTCAAGTTCCGGTAGTAGTCGCCTCCGCGCAGATACGCTCCGGCGTTTTGGTCCTCGGGCCCTGCGGCCCCCATCTCCGAGATAATCGATTTGATCGTCTTGTAGCTCGGCCTGGGCGTTAGAGAGCAGGCCTTGGCGCACGCCTGCTCGAGCATCTCCCTTCCGTGCTTCTTCGCGAGCGCCAGCACCGCGCGGCACGAGCGGTAGGACTGCTGCTCGATCTTGCGCGACCTCAAGATGGCATCGACGGCTTCCCCGCAGGACGGGCCGATCCCGGCCGCCCATTTACGGAAGCGCTTCGCGTCCCACTCCACAAAGTCGCGATGGGAATCGGGCATGTGGTCGGGGTTGGTGCGGTAGCTTCCCCTAGGGCCGTAGATGCGCTCGTGCATGGCGATTCGCTCGCCGTCGCAGGCCACCCAAACAGCGGATCTGGTGGCGCATAGCTCCACCTCGCGCTTGACGTAGCTGAACGGAACCGAGTACCAGCATCCGTCAAACGAGACGTGGTAGTTAAAATTAACAGTGACAACCTTGCGGGTAACCATCTCGTAGGGCTTGCCCGGCAGCGGGATGAGCAGCGGCTTCTCTTGGCGGACGAAGACCTCATCCCTGCTGCCCTCGCGCTTCTGGAACGGACGGGCGTTGATCTCGCGCACCTTCTCCAAAAGAGCCTCGTTCAGCTGCCGGAGAGAGGTGAACAGCTGGTTGCGAAGGGGCGCGATGGCGCGCTGCTCGATGACCCTCACGCTCATCTCCACCGCCCCCTTGTCCCTCGGCCTCCTGGGGCGCGCGGGCACGACGGCGCACCCGTAGTACTCGGCCATCCTGCGGTACTGCTCGTTGATCACGAGCTCTTCGACGGTGTTCTTGACGACGCCCTGCTTGAGGTTGTCGGGAACCACTATCGGCACGCTGCCGCCGAAGAAGGCGAAGGCGTGGACGTGGGCCTCGACCCAGGACTCCGCTCTCATGTTGTAGGCGCCCTCGGCGAACATCTCGCCCGAATAGGGCAAGCACGCCACGAAGACGTAGACTTTGCGCGCCTCGCCGGTGTCGGCGTCGAGCACCTCCATGGTGTCGCCGACGTAGTCGACCTGCATCTCCTGGGCGGGTTTGCGCTCGATGCGCATGGAGACCTTGTTGGCGGCCGCCCAGGCGCGGTGCTTCTGGCAGAAGGCGGAGTACAGGTAGGGTTCCATGCCCGATGCCAGGGCGTCCTCGCAGTACTCCCTCCAAAGCGTCAGCATGGTCATGCCGGGACGGTTCATCTCCTTGTCGATGCGGGGATGGTCGATCTCCGCCTTCGACATATCGGATCGCTCCTTTGCCGGATAGATGACGGCTCGAATCGCCGCATCGTTCATCTCCTCCGGCAAGGGCCACTCGAGGCCGTGCGCCTTCGCGCGGGTGGTCACCGCCCTTACCGTTGCGGTGGAGCACCTGCACGAGAACGCTGTGTTCCTGACACTCACCCCCATCGCCCTTTGCCGAAGTATTTCTCTGTACTTGACCATTTTTTCTTCCTTTCTCGCAATGGTCCGATGGGCACTTTTGTGCCCATCGGAATTGTGGCGGAAAAGGAAGCGCCCCTTTCGGGGCGCGTGGCAATTTAGATTGTTAGGGTGTGGCAGTCTGCCATGGAGCGCTGTAGCAGTGGAGCGTGGAACGGTGTAGCAAAAGCGCTGCAATAGTCA
>CAUADW010000145.1 GCA_958427895.1 uncultured Collinsella sp. | reverse complement strand
GCAGGCGTCGCTTCGTCTGCCGTGCGCGGCGCTGCATCCCTCACGCTGTTCATTGGGTACGAGAAGGCAGATGGACACCAGCTTCCGCGACTGCGTGTAGGTGCAGACGTCGATGTCGACGTGATACTCCAGTTCGTAATGTTCAAGTGGACCACCAAGGCTTGGTCGGGGTCGTGGCCCACACTCATCGATTCGTGGAATATGTCGGTAAACAATGCCAACCAGTATGTGCTCCAGCGCTCTGAGCTCGCGTTGGGTGGAGATACGCCTTACACGCTGGATGCCTGCTTTGGCGCGACCAGCAATGCCGAGGCAGGTGATGTGCCGCAGTTTATCGCGTCGGCCACCATCGTCACCAATGCCGAGCTGCTCGCATGCGCCGAAGTTGTAGCCACCCCCGTAAACGTCGTACCAATCGTACGCGATTGGGATCAAGCGGTCACACGCATTGAGCTCGAGGCGGATGCAGAGAGCGACGACACGGGACAGGTCGAACATTTCGTCCATGCCCTGATGGAGGATGACGAAAATGCCGCAACGATGTATGCGTACACCTATATCGGACAGGCGAAGGACGCCGTTGCGGACCCCAACGCCAATTCTGCTGGTGTATCGGAGGACGAGCGTGGCGGCATCAAGCCCTCGAGCGACAACGTGCTGTTTCCTGGCGTGCTCAGCGAAGCTCACATGAAGCTGGCAATGATTGCCGGCGTAGAATGCCTGTTCCGTATCGCCTCGGTGCGCTACGGCGACAATGGCCGCTCGCGCCTAGTGGTGCACACAAAGGCAAACGGCACGTGGTCTGCCCCCATGCCCGTGGACTTCCCCCTGGGCTTTGGCGAGGGCGACGTGGAGCGCGACGACATATACGATTACGACTTCGACGTAGTGGAATATACGGACGGAAGAGGAAACCAGGACGCCTACGTGTTGCTGGTCTCGGGCGAGCGCCGCGACGGCGACAACACCCCTTTCGATGCGGCAAGCACAGCCGGCATACTGTCCGTTGTGCGCCTGCGCATAAGCAACGGCGGAGTTCGCGTGGTGTCGCATACGTCATGGCGCAGCATTTCGCGCGGCCGCCTGCAAGAGGATGGCTACCATTGCCTGCAGTGCCCGCGTATCACAGTGGGCAAGACGCTGGTCGACGGGCGCCTGTTGGGTGCCTACCTCCACCGCCGCGGAACCACCGCAGAAAAGGCGCTCGGCAGCGAGGCTGAGGTTGCGCTGGAGTGCTTTACCCTGTGGTCGGACGTTTCGGGCGACAGCCTGACGTTCCGCCAAGTTCTCCGCTTTCCGCAAGCACCGTCGAGTATCGAGCTGGGCGAGCCCGAGAATATCAACGGCAAAATGGTGACACCCGTTGCGTACGAGACCGCAAACGGTTGCGGCTGCGCATCGTACGCCGTGATCGGCCAGTCCATTGCGGGCTGGGGCGTTATGCCACCAGACGCCAAGGTACCCCGTACGGTGCCGTGGCCACAACATTCGGGCTTTTTGGCAACCGTCAACGAGCAACTGCAGCATATTACTTGGACGCGAGGCGCATCGGCCTTTACAACGCAGCCCGTGGGTGCCGCAGGCTGTGGCCCGGCATCGTTTAGCGTAAGCAACAACGGCCGGTGCGTGCTGCACGTAGAGAACACCGATGGCAAGGTGGGACAAACCTACGACGAAGAAGGCAACCCGGTAGCAGTGATGGGTAAGCACTTCCGCATCTTCGCCAGCACCTTGGCAGGCGATCTGTTCACGGAGCCGTTCGTGATGTGCGAGCTGGACCATCCCGTCGATCAGATAACGACATTTTTGACGTCGGGAGGCATGCTCTCCGCGCTCGCCACGCACATTGTGAGCGCGGAGAAGAGCGAGGCAGAGCTGCACGGCATCGAAGTGCCCTTGGTGGCGTGCGCCACTCCGACGGGTGCGGTCGCTACCTCGGGCGCGGTGGTGCCCGGAGCAGCAGGCGAATCCTTCATGGTCACGGTGCGAAACGACGGCAACACCTTGCTGACCGCCGGCACGATCGATCTGTACCGAGAGGGCTCCAGCCAGCCGTTCTCCAGCGCATCCATCGGGTTCGGAGCGAACGCACGCATGGCTTCGATCTACGATCCAGAGCTTGCCGAGGACGCTTCGGCCAACGACATGACACACGTGAAGTACGCGCTCGAGACGCTGGGCGCGCGTTTTGCAACGCACCCGCTGGTAGCCGACAACGGCAACGCCGTGCTGGCACCGGGTTGCACGGCACAGTTCCGCATGAGCTTCATTATCCCCGAGAGTTGGAGCGACGAAGTGGGCAAACGCGTAACGCTGTATGCGAAGGCGCGTAATCTGGTGGCGCTCGATCCCGTAACGCTCGAGGAAATTCGACCGGGCGCAAACTCGGCGTTGGGTGCCGTACTGCACGAGCTTCATGTGCCCGACACGGCATGCGAGCGCTCGGAAGTTCAGATCGGCGTATGCGACAGCGCGGATACGACAGGACTTCACGACGCCCCGATGACAGCAGACGGCGATGGTGGCTCGAGTGGCGGCGGTACTGACGAGGGCGGCGGCGCGGGCGGAAGCAGCTCCGGCAGTGGCAAGGACCACGGCAATAACAAGCGCTCCGGAAAAGCGGGCGCGCTTGCGGGCACGGGCGATGTCA
>CAUADW010000144.1 GCA_958427895.1 uncultured Collinsella sp. | reverse complement strand
GAGTCGATTAGAAATCGATGTCGGTGTCGTAGTAGCAGGCCTTGAGGATCTTCTCGAAGTCGGCAGCCTTGGTCTCACGCGGGTTCTCGGGCGTGCAGGCGTCCTGCTCGGCGTTCGCGGCGATCTCGGGCAGCTTGGCGAGGAACTCCTCCTCGGAAACCATCTGCGGGTTCTCGGCGTCGACCTTCACGCCGCCATTCGCGTAATCCTTGATGGACTGCGGAATGTTGAGCTGGTCGTTGAGATCGCGAATCTTCTGGACGAGTGCAGCGATGAGCTCCTCGTTGGTCTCGCCGGGAAGGTGCAGGATCTCCTTGGCCACGTAAGCGTAACGCTCGGCAGCACGGGGATCCTTGGAGTTCCACTGGATGACCTTGCCCAGGTACATGGCGTTAGCGGCACCGTGGATGATGTGGCCGTTCTCGAAGGCAGCACCGGTCTTGTGAGCCATAGAGTGAACGATGCCGAGCAGGCCCGAGGAGAAGGCGATACCGGCGATGCACTGAGCCTCGTGCATGTGCTGACGGGCCTCATGGTCGCCAGCATAGGACTTAGGCAGCCACTCGACGATCTCGCGGATGCCGTGCAGAGCGTTGGCGTCGGTGAACATAGAGGCGCAGGTGGAAACGTAGGCCTCCATGCAGTGGGTCAGAGCATCCATGCCGGTGTGAGCGCACAGCTTGGCGGGCATGGTGTAGGTGAGCTCGGGGTCGACGATGGCGACATCAGGGGTGATGTTGAAGTCGGCCAGCGGGTACTTGATGCCCTTGGCGTAGTCGGTAATGACGGAGAACGCGGTGACCTCGGTAGCGGTGCCGGAGGTAGAGGAGATGGCGCAGAAATGAGCCTTCTGACGCAGCTCAGGGAAGCTGAACGGCTGGATGATGTTGTCGAAGGACTCCTCGGGATACTCGTAGAAGACCCACATGGCCTTAGCGGCATCGATGGGCGAGCCGCCACCGATGGCGATAATCCAGTCGGGCTCGAACTCGCGCATGGCCTCGGCGCCCTTCATGACCGTCTCGATGGACGGATCGGACTCGACGCCCTCGAACAGCTTGACCTCGAAGCCGCCCTCTTTGAGGTCGGCCTCAACGTCCTGCAGGAACCCGCCGCGGCGCATAGAGCTGCCGCCAGAAACGATGATGGCCTTCTTGCCCTTGAGGTTCTTCACCTCGTGGCGAGCGCCCTCACCAAAGTACAGATCGCGAGGATTGGTAAAACGTCCCATACTGTGCCTCCTAAACAAGCCCCTCTTAGACTTGCGTATATAACGGAGCACCCAATTGGCTCCGTTAGGACCGGTTTGCGCGTTGCCGGCGATGACAATGCGCGATGTCTAAACGTCTCAACGCTCAGACAAACACTATTTTACCGTTCTGGTTGGTCAGTTATTCACCTAAAGCCGCCAATGATGAAACGTTTTTTCTATCCCTGAAGACCCTTGTGCGGCATTCATACTCCCAAGCTGGGCAAACGTTTTATCAAGGTTGACTACATATCCTGGGCAGGACTGTGCCCCTCCAAAATATGCACCGTTCGCCGCCAAAAATCGACCGTTTGCGGCACCGTGATACCACTCGGTCGTCCAAGGTGCCGACATTTGTGCGACATCCGTCTTCGTGGTGCAAAGGTGCACGTCCAAGTGCGGCACCCCCGGTGTGCCACATGCGGGTAAACTAGAACTTTATATAGAAACATTTGAACCCTAACCGCAGCAAAGGAGGCCCCATGGCATTCGATCCCATTCAAGAGGATTGCCATCGCCTCGTTCTTGAGGCCTTGCGCCGCGACAATATCCCGCTCACCGACGCTGCCGCCGTAGAGCGTCTGATGGAACAATTCACCCGCAACCCCGCACCGCTCATCGTGCACGACCGCGACCGCGCCGGGCACCTCATTGCCAAGGTGGTCGAGGCTGTCGACTACCGCATTCCCTTTATCCCTGATGATACCCAGGCAGAGCAAGAAGAGGCAGCTGCCGAGAACATGCTCCGCGAGGCGGCCGCACTCGATCCGGCCGACTGGGACGCTCAGCGCATGCTGACGGCACTCACCGCCGAATCCAACGAGGAATACGTACAGTACCTGGTGTCCAAGTGCGACGAGGTCGAGCACGACCTAGCGCTCAAAATCGCCTCGGCGCAGGACCCCTACGAGCGTGAGGCCGCAGGCGACCTTACGCGCCGCCCCTATCTGCGCTGGCTTGCCGCCTTGGCATCGCGCGCCCTCATTAGCGGCCGCTATCGCATGTCGCTCGAAGCCGCGAATCGCAGCTTGGACTTTGCGCCCAACGACCCCGCTGGTGTCCGCCACACCGCGATGCTCGCCATGGCAAAGCTCGAATACCCCGCCGAGGAGCTCAAGCGCTTTCGCTCCGCACACTCCGTGCCGTACCTCGCGAATACCCCACTGCGCCGCCGCCCCAAAGATGCGGAGCGCGACTTGGACCCGTGGACGCTCATCGCGCTGATGAGCACGGCTTGGCGCGAACTGGACTACGAGGGCGCCGAGCACTACCTGCGTATCCTTGTGCGCTCGTGTCCGCACGCAGCCGAGGCACTCTACTTCCAAACCGAGTTTCCCGATGGCGTCTATGCCCGCGTCAACGTGGGTGTGGGCTCCACCGACGAGCTTGTCCTTGCGCTGTCCGAGGCGACGCCGGTACTGCA
>CAUADW010000143.1 GCA_958427895.1 uncultured Collinsella sp. | reverse complement strand
GCGTAGTGGCGGGCAGAGCCCTCGCCCAGCCAGCTGTTCATCTTGGTGATAAAGGCGTCGACGAGGTCGAGCGGCACGAAGGCCTGAATGGTGCCGCCAAAGCCGCCGCCGTGGATGCGGACGGCGCCGCGGCCGTCGAGTACATGCTCGGCCAGTGCCAGGGCATACATCGAGGGCTGTTCGGAGCCCAGCTTGGCAACGACGTTTTGCAGGTACATGGCAGAGCTGGCGCCCGACTCGCGCGTCAGGACCAGGAACTGATCGATATCGCCGGCGTTAAGGGCTGCCCAGCGCTTATCGACCAGGCCGTTTTCATACCAGTAGTGAACGGCGCGCAGGCAGGCGCGGTCGCCCAGCTTGGCGCGCAGTTCGGGGAGCTTGGCGTCAAAGTCGGCAACGTCGACCTCGCACAGGCGTGTCTTGCCAAACTCGGCGGCGATGTCTTGCATCTCGCGCGGAACGGCGGCGTAGTCGTCGGTGGCGGCCACGTGGTCGGCACCGACCTTAACGAGCACGAGCGCATAACCGTGATCCTCAAAGTTGAGCTCGAGCTTCTGGGTCTTAGGCTGGGCTTGATCCTCAAAGTCCATGTAGGCAAGGCCGCCCAGGCACACAGCGGCCTGGTCCATAAGACCGCAAGGCTTGCCGTAGTAGTTGTTCTCGGTGCGCTGGCTCATCTGGGCGAGTGCGACGGGCTCAATCGCGGGCGCGCCCCAAAGCGTCTCCATAGCGCGGCCGTATGCCGCCTCGACAGCAGCGGAGCTCGAAAGACCGCCGCCCGAGGGGACGGAGCAGGTAAAGGCGAAGTCGAAACCCTTGGGCTCAACACCAAGCGCTGCAATCTCGTGGGCCATACCGCGCACGAGGCTTGCGGACGTGCCCTTCTCGGACTCCTGAACATCCAGCGTGTCGAGCGTGATCTCAAAGGTAGGGTAGCCCTCATCGGCAATGCGGACCTTGTTGGAGTCGGTTGCCACGGCGATGCCGTCGACAGCGACATCGAGCGAGCCAGCGATAACGTGGCCACCCTCGTGGTCGGTGTGGTTGCCGCTGATCTCGGAACGGCCGGGCGCGTGCACGTAGAGCACCTGGCGCTCGTCGATGGGGCCAAACTCCTCCTCAAACAGCTTGGTGAGGGTGGCGAGTATCTTTTCGTCGGGGGCGGTCATACGGGTCCTTTCCTTGACGCCGGAGAGACTGGTCCGTGTCATTATGAGTACGTTAACAATATTGAGCACCACAAACCAGACGTTCGCGGCGCCGCACGTTAAAGGGTATGTTAACGTACTCATAACACAATGTATCTCCTTTTTTGAGAATCTGGTAATCGGTAGATTTTCGGCCGTGAACGGTGTGGCCGTATGGACATATGGAGCAAAAGAACCGCTGATAGAAAAAGTAGAGTACGTTAACATGCGTCCGACGATAGCGGGCTTCGGCGCGGGGTGTGTTTCTGCCCGGGCCGACATTCGCACTATTCAGATCTTGCGAGAGCGAAGGTGATTTTGTGGCAAGGCGCCCTTTCAACGATACGGGTACGCGTCCGGTATCCATGGCCGACGTTGCCCGCGCTGCCGGTGTTTCGCAACAGACGGTTTCGCGCGTTGCCAACGGATTGCCCAACGTTAACGAACAGACGCGCCAGCGCGTGCAAGCCGCTATGCAAGAGCTCGGCTTCCGTCCGAGCTATGCCGGCCGTTCGTTGCGTGACGGCCGTTACCATTCGGTCGGCCTGTGCGTCAACGATGTCACCAAGTTTGGCAACCTTTCAATGATCGACGGCATCGCCAGCGCTGCTCGCGAGCATAATTGCGCCATCACACTGGTCGAGATGTCCAAGACCGAGGAATTCTCTCTTGCCGAGGCAACACGCCGTATGGCCGCGCTGCCCGTGGACGGCATCATTATCGGCATGAGCCGTATGGCTCCCGATTTTGAGACGTTCGATCCGTTGCCGGGTATTGGCACGGTCATCGTTACCATGTATGCGCACCCGCGGGTGACTACGGTTGACTCCGATCATTACGGCTGCTCGCTCTTGCTTATGGATCACCTGTTTGAGCTGGGGCACGAGCAGATTCGCTATATTGGCGGCCCGTCGTTCTCGGTCGACGAACAATTTCGTCGCGCCGGTTGGCAGGATGCACTCGAGCGTAAACACATCGAGCCGGCAGAGCCGCTCGAGGGCGACTGGTCTGCCAACAGCGGTTACGAGGCCGGTAGGTACCTGGCCGAGCACGATCGCACCATGACGGCGATCTATGCGGCAAACGATCAGATGGCAAATGGCGCCATTGCAGCGCTGCGCGATAGCGGCTTGCGCGTGCCCGAGGACGTGAGCGTGGTGGGCGTCGACGATTCGCTCGATGATTTTGTCGCACACAACGAGCTCACGACCGTTCGATTTGATTTGCATCAGCGTGGACGCGAGGTGTTCGAGCACGCGGTTCCCAAGGCGGGGGCAACGGACAAAACCGTCGCCATTCGCATCCCCGGTCAGCTCATCGTTCGACATAGCACGGCAGAGCCTCGCGCATAGTTTTTGCAGGTAAACGGAGCTTTATCGCATTTCAATAACAATCGATAAGGATGCCGGTAGATAGCTGTGCTCTAAAGGCGAGTGTTATGATAGACGGGTTCTTTTGTCTATCTAGGAGGCTTTGCCTGATGGAG
>CAUADW010000142.1 GCA_958427895.1 uncultured Collinsella sp. | reverse complement strand
TATTAGAGATGCAGCACGCGGTCGCGGATCTCCTCGGTTCGACCCTGGTTCCAGAACTGGGTACCGATGTAGCCACACGTACGACGGGCGACGTTCATCTTCTCCTGATCGCGGTTGCCACAGTTGGGGCACTCCCACACCAGCTTGCCGTCATCCTCGACAATCTTGATCTCACCGTCGTAGCCGCACACCTGGCAGTAGTCGCTCTTGGTGTTGAGCTCGGCGTACATGATGTTGTCGTAGATGTACTGCATCACGCGAATAACAGCCTTGAGGTTGTCTTGCATGTTGGGAACCTCGACGTAGGAGATGGCACCGCCCGGCGAAAGCTGCTGGAACATACCCTCGAACTTGAGCTTGTCGAATGCGTCGATCTCCTCGGACACGTGGACGTGGTAGCTGTTGGTGATGTAGCCCTTGTCCGTCACGCCCGGGATGATGCCAAAACGACGCTGCAGGCACTTTGCGAACTTGTAGGTCGTCGACTCAAGCGGGGTACCGTACAGCGAGAAGTCAATATCGCTTTCGGCCTTCCACTCGGCGCACTTGTCGTTCATGCGCTGCATGACGGCCATGGCAAAGGGCGTGCCCTCCTTCTCGGTGTGGCTGTGGCCCGTCATGTACTTGACGCACTCATACAGGCCGGCATAACCCAAACTAATGGTGGAGTATCCGCCCACGAGCAGCTTGTCGATCGTCTCGCCCTTCTTCAGACGAGCAAGGGCACCGTACTGCCAAAGAATCGGTGCGGCGTCAGAAAGCGTACCCATCAGGCGCTCATGACGGCACAGCAGGGCACGGTGACACAGCTCAAGGCGCTCGTCGAAGATCTTCCAGAACTTATCCATATCCTGGTGCGAGCTCAGCGCGACATCGGGCAGGTTGATGGTCACAACGCCCTGGTTAAAGCGACCATAGTACTTGGGCTTGTTCGGGTCGTAGTTCAGCGCGTTGGCAACGTTGTTAAAGCCGTTGCCCGAGCGGTCGGGCGTCAAGAAGCTGCGGCAGCCCATGCAGGTATAGCAGTCGCCGTTACCCGCGGTCTCGCCCTTCGACAGCTTGAGCTCGCGCATCTTTTTCTCGGAGATGTAATCGGGCACCATACGCTTGGCAGTGCACTTGGCAGCCAGCTGGGTCAGGTAGAAGTACGGGGAATCCTCGTGAACGTTATCGTCCTCGAGTACATAGATAAGCTTGGGGAACGCCGGAGTGATCCACACGCCGGCCTCGTTCTTAACGCCCTCGTAGCGCTGGCGAAGCGTCTCCTCCACGATCATGGCAAGGTCGTGCTTCTCCTGAGGCGTACGGGCCTCGTTAAGATACATAAAGACCGTCACGAACGGCGCCTGGCCGTTGGTGGTCATAAGGGTCACGACCTGATACTGAATCGTCTGAACGCCGCGACGGATCTCGTCACGCAGGCGGTCCTCAACAACCTCGCGGACCTTTTCGGGAGATGCGGAAACGCCGAGCTCCTCGAGCTCGCGAGCGACCTCGCCGCGAATCTTTTGACGACTCACCTCAACGAACGGGGCGAGATGGGTCAGCGAAATAGACTGGCCGCCGTACTGGGAGGAAGCAACCTGGGCGATGATCTGCGTCGCGATGTTGCAGGCGGTCGAGAAGCTGTGCGGCTTCTCAATCAGCGTGCCCGAGATAACAGTACCGTTCTGGAGCATATCCTCCAGGTTCACCAGGTCGCAGTTATGCATGTGCTGGGCAAAGTAGTCCGAATCATGGAAGTGAATCAGACCCTCATTGTGAGCATCCACAATCTCCTGGGGCAGCAGCACACGCTGAGTCAGGTCCTTGGAGATCTCGCCGGCCATGTAGTCACGCTGAACGGAATTGACGGTCGGGTTCTTGTTGGAGTTCTCCTGCTTGACCTCTTCGTTGTTGCACTCAATCAGCGACAGAATCTTGTCGTCGGTCGTGTTCTTCTGGCGCTTCAGGCTCTGAACATAGCGATAGATGATGTAATGGCGAGCGACCTCGTAGCAGTCGAGACGCATGATCTCGTCCTCGACCAGATCCTGGATCTCCTCGACCGACACGGTGTGACCCGCGTTCTCACATGCCTCGGCGACGTTTTGTGCCGCATAAACCACCTGGCGGTCGGTAAGACGAGAGCTCTCCTCGACCTCCAAGTTTGCGGCGCGGATGGCATTGACGATCTTATCGATGTCAAAGACAACCTCGGTGCCGCTGCGCTTGATGATCTTCATCCTCTTGCCTCTTTCGCTTCGTAGCCTCATCGCGCTTCAGAGCCAAACGATACCCGGCAGGGCTTGCCCCTGTCTTGCGGCGCCGTCGCGCAATCTGTGTTCTCGATAAACCATAAATCCTCATGCGGACAATCCTCGCGGCCGATCAAGCGGCTCAAAGGCGTGTCCAAATGGGACGAATAAGGTCTTCGTTCTCTGTCCGCCATCTATCATACGACAAAGACGCATCTATATCCTGTATTCTTTTTTTAGTTCAAACACAACATATAGTGTTTCAGCAGGTCAAAGCAATTAGTCATTTTGCAGACGCATTAAAAATGAGGGGTTCTTGGCAAGTCGGTAAAACGTTACCAACACGGCTACCTGCATGGCAGTTATAAAACCCCCTTAGTCAAGCCGCTGACAAATCCTACCAAAACCAAGCCGCTCACGCCAAAAGAATCCAAAAGATTATGCTTGACCAACATGTTGCGGTCA
>CAUADW010000141.1 GCA_958427895.1 uncultured Collinsella sp. | reverse complement strand
ATTAGATAGTTAGACAAACATCTAAATATCGAGTATAGTGTGCGCGTCATGAGAGATGATGAGAGGAGGTCTTATGCCGGGAGAGGGTTTTAAGGCGCTTGCCGATCCAACGCGACGGCGCATTTTGGAGTTGCTGCGCGAGGGCAATTGCACGGCGGGGGAGCTTGCCGAGCATTTCGATATCAGTAAGCCGTCGCTGAGCCATCACTTGGCGACGCTCAAAAACGCCGGGTTGGTGACCGACGAGCGCCATGGCCAAAACATCGTATACAGCTTAAACACCACCGTCATGCAGGACTTGATCGGTTGGTTTATGGGCTTTACAAACACGGAAGGTGATAAGGATGAATAACGAAAACAAGGGCATTCACGCCACGGGGGTATCGTCGCGCGTGTGGGCCATGCTTGTTGTGGTCTGCGCTATTAATGTTGTAGCGCACCTCATGGTGATGCCGAGCTTGCCTGCGCAGATTCCCACGCACTGGGGCGCGAACGGCGCCGTCGACGGTTGGGGTCCTAGCTGGATGGCCTCCGCGCTCGGCGTGCTGCCTCTGGCGCTTCTCGCAATGTTCTGCGTGGTGCCGCGCATCGACCCCAAAGGTGAGGCATATCGAACCTCGGGCAAGTTCTACCAGGGCTTCGTAATCGCCTTCACCTTGTTCATGTGCGCCATAAGCTGGCTGGGAGAGCTTACGGTCTGGGGCGTGGTGCCGGCGGTCGGTTCGGTTAACGTGCTGATTTCCGGTGTTGTCGGTTTGCTGTTCATCGGCGTAGGCAACTACTTGCCGCGTGTGAAGCAGAACTATACGCTCGGTATCAAGACACCCTGGGCGCTTGCCGATCCCGAGAACTGGCGCCGTACGCAGCGTTTTGGCGGCGCCTGCTTTATGGTGCTAGGTATTGGCCTGATTGTGATGGGCGTGGCAGGCAGCGTGCTTTCGAGTGAAGTCGTCGCCGCGGTGATTGCGGTTCTGGCGTTTGGTTCGGTTGGAGCCGTCTACGTCTACTCGTATCTGTTGTGGCGCAAATCGCAGCGAGCCGCTCGTTAAGGTTGCGGAAAACTAGCGTACGCAGTTCATAGTATGTTCCGGGGGACTTTTCCCAGGTAGTATTAGGGGGTGTGGGCAACCATGCCCCTTTTTATTAGAACGCGCGAACTGCCTCTCCGCTTTTTCCAAAACGGAGAGGGGGAGAAGATTTCCGCAGCTAGATAAGGAGAAATGACTGTGGCGGAGTTCATTTATCAGATGTATCAGGCTCGCAAGGCCCATGGCGACAAGGTGATCCTTGACGACGTGACCCTGAGCTTCTACCCCGGTGCCAAGATCGGCGTCGTGGGCCCCAACGGTATGGGCAAGTCGACCCTGCTCAAGATCATGGCCGGCATCGAGGAGGTCTCCAACGGCGATGCCAAGCTCACCCCCGGCTACACCGTGGGTATCCTGCAGCAGGAGCCGCCGCTCGACGACGACAAGACCGTCATCGAGAACGTGCGCATGGCATTTGGCGACATGATCGCCAAGGTCGATCGCTTCAACAAGATCGGCGAGGAGATGTGCGACCCGGATTGCGACATGGACGCCCTCATGGCCGAGATGGGAAAGCTCCAGGACGAGATCGACGCCGCCGACGGCTGGGATATCGATTCCAAGCTCGGCCAGGCCATGGACGCCCTGCAGCTGCCC
Source organism: uncultured Collinsella sp. (assembly GCA_958427895.1). Lineage (GTDB taxonomy): Bacteria > Actinomycetota > Coriobacteriia > Coriobacteriales > Coriobacteriaceae > Collinsella. The sequence goes on along the minus strand of CAUADW010000141.1, from coordinate 1,019 downwards.
GATTCCGACATGCCGGTCAACGTGCTCTCTGGCGGCGAGCGCCGTCGCGTGGCCCTGTGCAAGCTGCTGCTCGAAGCTCCCGACCTGCTGCTGCTCGACGAGCCCACGAACCACCTGGACGCCGAGTCGATCCTGTGGCTCGAGCACTTCCTGCACAACTACCAGGGCGCGGTGCTTGCCGTCACGCACGATCGCTACTTCCTGGATAACGTTGCCGAGTGGATCTGCGAGGTCGACCGCGGTCACCTCTATCCCTACAAGGGCAACTACTCCACGTATCTGGAGACCAAGGCCGCCCGTATCGAGGCGCAGGGCAACCGCGACGCCAAGCTCGCCAAGCGCATGGAGGCCGAGCTCGAGTGGGTACGCAGCTCGCCCAAGGCCCGCCAGGCAAAGAACAAGGCCCGTCTGGCTCGCTATGAGGAGATGGAGGCCGAGGCCCGCGCAAGCCAGAAACTCGACTGGACCGACATCCGCATCCCTGTGGGCCCGCGTCTGGGCAACAAGGTGCTCGAGGCCCATCACCTGCACAAGGAGTTCGATGGCCGTGTACTCATCGACGACCTTTCGTTCACCTTGCCACGCAACGGCATCGTGGGCGTCATCGGCCCCAACGGTGTCGGTAAGACCACGCTGTTCAAGACGATTGTGGGTCTGGAGCCGCTTACTTCGGGCGAGCTCGAGGTGGGCGAGACCGTCAAGATTTCTTACGTCGACCAGAACCGTTCCGGCATCGACCCCGATAAGAACCTGTGGGAGGTCGTCTCGGATGGCCTGGACCACATGATGGTGGGCGAGACCGAGGTCCCCAGCCGCGCTTATGTGGCGAGCTTTGGCTTTAAGGGCCAGGACCAGCAGAAGCGCGCCGGCGTACTCTCCGGTGGCGAGCGTAACCGTCTGAACCTGGCGCTCACGCTCAAGCAGGGCGGCAACCTGCTGCTCCTCGACGAGCCCACGAACGACCTCGACGTCGAGACGCTGTCCTCGCTCGAGGCGGCGCTGCTCGAGTTCCCGGGCTG
>CAUADW010000140.1 GCA_958427895.1 uncultured Collinsella sp. | reverse complement strand
GGTTTGCCCGCCCCCTGCATATTGAAAGGACCCTTCTATGGGCAAAGCACTCAAGCGCTGGTGGCCGCTCTTTATGCTGCCCACGTGTCTGGCGTTTATGATCGGGTTCGTGATTCCCTTTATCCAGGGTTTCTATCTCTCGTTCTGCCAGTTTATTACCATCAACAACACGCACTTTGTCGGTATCGAGAACTACGTGCGCGCACTGTCCGATCCGCAGTTTGCCACGTCGTTCTTCTTTACCGTGGCGTTTGCCTTCCTGTCGACGGTGCTCATCAACGTGATCGCCCTCGCCATCGCGCAGGCGCTCACCCGCAAAGCGCTCAAGGGCACCAACATCTTCCGTACGATCTTCTTTATGCCTAACCTGATCGGCGGCATCGTGCTGGGCTACATCTGGCAGATTCTGATCAACTGCCTGCTCTCCAACGTGGGCGCCCAGCTCATCGCCCTTAACTCTGCTGCTGGCTTCTGGGGCCTTATCATCCTGACCCTGTGGCAGCAGGTCGGCTACATGATGATCATCTACATCGCTGGTCTGCAGTCCATTCCGTCCGACTACATCGAGGCCGCCAAGGTCGACGGCGCTACGGCATGGCAGACGTTTTGGAAGGTTAAGATCCCTAACCTGATGCCGACCATCACCATCTGCCTGTTCCTGTCCATCACCAACGGCTTTAAGCTGTTCGACCAGAACCTCGCCCTTACCGGCGGCGCCCCCGCGCACTCCACCGAGATGCTCGCCCTGAACATCTACAACACGTTCTATTCGCGTGCCGGTATCGCATGGCAGGGCATCGGTCAGGCCAAGGCGGTTATCTTCTGCATCCTGGTCGTGGCCATCTCCATGATCCAGCTTAAGGCCACGAGGTCCAAGGAGGTGCAGCAGTAATGAAACGCGATAAGGTTATCAACCGCGCGCTCTCGATTTTCTTTACGATCCTGTCGCTCGCGTGGATCTACCCCGTGTTTATGATTGCGCTCAATTCCTTTAAGAAAGCGACCGCAATCAGCACCACCACGGCGTTCGACCTGCTCACGCCCGAGACGTTCAACGGCCTCGCAAACTACATGCACGCCCTTAACGAGCAGGGCTTTGCCTCGGCATTTATGTACTCGCTCATCATCACGGTCACGTCGGTCGTGCTGATCTTGGTGTGCTGCTCCATGTGCGCTTGGTACGTGGTTCGTGTCAACAACAAGATCTCGAACTTCTTCTATTACCTGTTCGTCTTCTCGATGGTCGTGCCGTTCCAGATGCTCATGTTCACGCTGTCCAATTTGGCGGACCGCATCGGCTTCAACACGCCGTTCAACATCTGCTTTATCTACCTCGGCTTTGGCGCGGGCCTGGCGGTCTTTATGTTCGCCGGTTTTGTAAAGAACATCCCGCTCGAGATCGAGGAGGCGGCCATGATTGATGGCTGCAACCCGGTCCAGGTGTTCTTTAAGATCGTCCTTCCCATCATGAAGCCCACCTATCTTTCGGTCGGCATCCTCGAGACCATGTGGGTCTGGAACGACTATCTGCTGCCCTACCTTACGCTCGACTCCACCAAGTACAAGACCATTCCTATCTTGATCCAGTACTTCCGCGGCGGCTACGGCCACGTCGAGCTCGGCCCCATGATGGCCTGCATCATGATGGTCGTTATCCCCATCGTTATCATGTACATCCTCTGTCAGAAGTACATCATCGACGGCGTGGTGGCAGGTGCCGTCAAGGGCTGATGCCGTAACTGTTTTGCAAGTTTCTGCGGCGCTCCTCAGCGCGGCGCCGCATATCGAAAGGTAGAGACATGGCCGAGATCGTTCTCAAACATGTTCAGAAGGTGTATCCCAACAACGAGTCAAAAAAGAAGGGCTTCTTTGGCAAAAAGAAGAAGACCGGGGAGAAGAAGCACAACCTCAAGGTTACCGAGGACGGTGTGCTCGCTGTAGAGGACTTCAACCTCACCGTTCACGACCAGGAGTTCGTCGTCCTCGTTGGCCCCTCTGGCTGCGGTAAGTCCACGACGATGCGCATGGTCGCCGGCCTGGAGGACATTACCTCGGGCGATGTGCTCATCGACGGCAAGCGTGTCAACGACGTGGCGCCCAAGGACCGCGACATCGCCATGGTGTTCCAGAGCTACGCTCTGTACCCCAATATGACGGTGTACGAGAACATGGCATTTACGCTCGAGCTCAAGAAGGTTCCCAAGGACGAGATCGACCGCAAGGTTCGCTCTGCTGCCGAGATTCTGGGCATTACCGAGTACCTCGACCGTAAGCCCAAGGCGCTCTCCGGCGGGCAGCGCCAGCGTGTCGCTATCGGCCGCGCCATCGTGCGTGACCCCAAGGTCTTCCTGATGGACGAGCCGCTGTCCAACCTGGACGCCAAGCTTCGTAACCAGATGCGTGCCGAGCTCATTAAGCTGCGCCACGAGATCAAGGGCACGTTCATTTATGTTACTCACGACCAGACCGAGGCCATGACCCTTGGCGACCGTATCGTGGTCATGAAGGACGGCGTCGTCCAGCAGATCGCCACCCCGCAGGAGGTCTTCAACCATCCCGCGAACATCTTCGTCGCCGGCTTCATCGGCGTGCCGCAGATGAATTTCTTCGATGCCCAGCTGGTGCGCTCGGGCAACGGCTTTAGCGTCAAGACCGAGGATATGAACGTGGCGCTCGCCCCCGAGACCTGCGCCCAGCTTGCTCTCAACTGGGACGGCGGCGACGTGAAGGAGATCACGGCCGGCGTGCGCCCCGAGCAGATTCTGCTTGCCGACAAGGACGAGGAGGG
>CAUADW010000139.1 GCA_958427895.1 uncultured Collinsella sp. | reverse complement strand
GGCGTGGTGCCGCAGCAGCCGCCCACGACGCTCACGCCGTCGGCGATCATGCCGGAGACGGCCTTGGCGTATTCGGGGGCCTGGATATCAAAGACGGTATTGCCGTCATCGTCCACGTGGGGGAGTCCCGCATTGGCCTGAACCATAACGGGCTTGTCCGTAACGGTGAGCATGCGTGCGGCGAGCCCTCTGAGCTCGGCCGGTCCCTGGCTGCAGTTGATGCCCAAAACGTCGGCGCCGATGGCTTCGAGCGTGATGGCGGCAACCTCGGGACTTGTGCCCAGGAAGGTGCGACCGTCTTCCTCAAAGGTCATGGTGGCAAAGACGGGCAGGTCGGAGTTCTCGCGGCAGGCGAGGACCGCCGCCTTGATCTCGGCCAGGTCGGTCATAGTCTCGATAATAAAGAGGTCCACACCCGCGGCGACGCCGGCGCGCACTTCCTCGGCAAAGAGGTCGTAGGCCTCGTCGAAGCTCAGGGTACCCAGGGGGCGAAGCAGCGCGCCGATAGGACCGATATCGCCGGCGACGTAGTGGGCACCGGCCGCGCGGGCACAGGCGACGGCCGCGGCAAAGACGTCTGCCACGGTGGCGGCACCGTCGAGCTTGTGGGCATTGGCGCCAAAGGTGTTGGCGGTAATCACGTCGCAGCCGGCCTCGACATATTGACGTTGGATATCGGTGATAACCTGGGGTTCCTCAAAGTTGAGCAGCTCGGGCAGGGCGCCCGCTTTCATGCCGGCGGCCTGCAACATGGTGCCCATGCCGCCGTCGAACAGCAGGTGCCCCGTGCCCTCGATGGCGGCACGCAGGCGATCGTCCTTAATGCGCAGATCGTCGATCGTGCGCGTCTTGTACGTGGCACCGTTGCGACGTGCGGCATCAACGGGTGCCGCCAATGCAGTGCCGTCAGAATCATGAGTGATAAGCGGAGTAAACATCGAGGGCTCCTAATGGCTGGAATAGCAGGTGGTGTGGGCGGCGCGGAAGCGGCAGTGCTCGCGCATGCGGCAGATATTGCAGGTGGGGCGGCTTTGGGCGTCGTGGACTTCGCCTTCGAACAGGCCGATCACCGCGGTCACGCTCTTGGTGGGCATGAGTAGGCTGGTGGGTGTGACGGTAAGCCCGATGAGCCGCGTGGCGTTGAGCGCAGCCACGATTGAGCGCTGGGCCGAGAGCGGGCAGTCGCCGTAGCCGGGACTAAAGCGCCAGTTGCCGGCGAGCCCATGAACGGCGGCGTCCGTCTTGACCTGCTGGTCCATTTGCTCAACGGCGGCTTCCACGTAAGCGGAGCACGCGGCGTCGAGCACGGCGCCCTCCAGGGGATGTTGGGCTCCCGTGGTGCGCAGGCGACGCTCGGCGTCCATGCCGAGGGTGCATGCCATGAGTGCGGCAAAGCGGGCGTCCTTAAGATGACGATAGATATCGCGACCGCGCAGCTCAACGTTGGTGCCGACCAGGCGGATGCAAGGCTCGCCCTGTTCGTCGACGCCCGTGGCATCGATGGCAAATACGCGGCGCACGCCACGGGGCTCAATGTCCAGTTCCAGACGTTCAACGACAAGCTCAATACGTCGTGACAGTTCGGGCTCAATCTGCTGGCCGCCGTAACCCAGATACCGCAGCATCTCGGCACGGTCGACACGGGGATGGTGCGCAGCATCGACACGGTAAAGCGCCGGCGACGCAAGGTCGGCCGGCACTTCGATAGCGGTTGTATCGATGTGCGGTTTTTCCATTACCCCAGGCGCTCCATAATGGTCGCGGCGATCGCAGGACGGTTCATAGTGTACAGGTGCAGGCCGTCGGCGCCGTGCTCCTTGAGGTCGCAAAGCTGGCGGGCTGCATAATCTACACCAGCTGCCTGCAGGCTCTCGGGGTCATTCTCGTACTTGGCGAGAATCTTGATGACGGGGGAGGGCAGCGACGCGCCGCACATAAAGACCATGCGGCTGATCTGCGACTTGCCCATAAACGGCATGATGCCCGCGGTAATGGGCACGGTGATGCCGGCCTTGTCGGCAAGCTCGCGAAAACGGTAGAAGCACTCGTTGTCAAAAAAGAGCTGCGTCACAAAGAAGCTCGCGCCGGCGTCCTGTTTTTGCTTGAGGTATTCGACCGAGAGGTTGAGATCCTCGCAGGCAATGTGGCCCTCGGGGTAGGCTGCGGCGCCCACACAAAAGCCGGCATCGACGAGCTCCGGGATGAGGTCGCAGGCGTAGGCGTAGTCCGAGGCGGGCTTGTCGTCCTCGGTCGCGCCGGCTGGAAGATCGCCGCGCAGGGCTAGCACGTTTTCCACACCGGCCGAGCGATACTCGTCAATCTTGGCGGCGATGTCGGCGTGGGTGCGGCCAACGCAGGTGAGGTGCGCTACCGAGGGCGTATCGAATTCGCTCGTAATCATATGCGCGATGGGGGCGGTGGTGGCACCGTTGCCCGAGCCGCCGGCCGAGCAGGTGACCGAGACAAAGCTCGGCGAAAGCTTGCACAGATTGCCTGCCACTTCGCGAGCCGTGTCGAGGGTCAGCTCGCCCTTGGGCGGGAACATCTCAAACGAAATGGGCGCGGTGCCCTGGGATGCTGCCTGCTTAAAAACCTCGTCGACGCGCATATCGTGCTCCTCTAGATACGTAATAGTGTGATGTGTTGTAAGGATTCTACTGCACCACTGTGCCACGGTGGAGTTTCACTCGCTATTTGGGGATGCCAATCAAAGATGCCTTGCTATCGGCATTTCCTATAACAGAGCGGTCAATGTAGGATGGGGCTATATTGAATGGTATCTGATGCGAAATACCAGTTAATAGAGCCCCATCCTACATTGACCACCCTTAAACCATGGGGAGAGGTCTGCAATTTATGCAGTTGATTGACTGTTGAGGGTGGCAACGCCGCCTCGATAGGGTAACCTCATTGATTGGTTTCGCG
>CAUADW010000138.1 GCA_958427895.1 uncultured Collinsella sp. | reverse complement strand
GGCGTGGTGCCGCAGCAGCCGCCCACGACGCTCACGCCGTCGGCGATCATGCCGGCGACGGCCTCGGCGTATTCGGGGGCCTGGATATCAAAGACGGTGTTGCCGTCGTCGTCCACATGGGGCAGTCCTGCGTTGGCCTGCACCATAACAGGCTTGTCGGTAACGGTGAGCATACGTGCAGCGAGTCCTCGGAGCTCGGCCGGTCCTTGGCTGCAGTTGATGCCCAAAACGTCGGCGCCGATGGCGTCGAGCGTGATGGCGGCCACCTCGGGACTCGTTCCCAGGAAGGTGCGACCGTCTTCCTCAAAGGTCATGGTGGCAAAGACGGGCAGGTCGGAGTTCTCGCGGCAGGCGAGGACCGCCGCCTTGATCTCGGCCAGGTCGGTCATAGTCTCGATAATAAAGAGGTCCACACCCGCGGCGACGCCGGCGCGCACTTCCTCGGCAAAGAGGTCGTAGGCCTCGTCGAAGCTCAGGGTACCCAGGGGGCGAAGCAGCGCGCCGATAGGACCGATATCGCCGGCGACGTAGTGGGCACCGGCCGCGCGGGCACAGGCGACGGCCGCGGCAAAGACGTCTGCCACGGTGGCGGCACCGTCGAGCTTGTGGGCATTGGCGCCAAAGGTGTTGGCGGTAATCACGTCGCAGCCGGCCTCGACATATTGACGTTGGATATCGGTGATAACCTGGGGTTCCTCAAAGTTGAGCAGCTCGGGCAGGGCGCCCGCTTTCATGCCGGCGGCCTGCAACATGGTGCCCATGCCGCCGTCGAACAGCAGGTGCCCCGTGCCCTCGATGGCGGCACGCAGGCGATCGTCCTTAATGCGCAGATCGTCGATCGTGCGCGTCTTGTACGTGGCACCGTTGCGACGTGCGGCATCAACGGGTGCCGCCAATGCAGTGCCGTCAGAATCATGAGTGATAAGCGGAGTAAACATCGAGGGCTCCTAATGGCTGGAATAGCAGGTGGTGTGGGCGGCGCGGAAGCGGCAGTGCTCGCGCATGCGGCAGATATTGCAGGTGGGGCGGCTTTGGGCGTCGTGGACTTCGCCTTCGAACAGGCCGATCACCGCGGTCACGCTCTTGGTGGGCATGAGTAGGCTGGTGGGTGTGACGGTAAGCCCGATGAGCCGCGTGGCGTTGAGCGCAGCCACGATTGAGCGCTGGGCCGAGAGCGGGCAGTCGCCGTAGCCGGGACTAAAGCGCCAGTTGCCGGCGAGCCCATGAACGGCGGCGTCCGTCTTGACCTGCTGGTCCATTTGCTCAACGGCGGCTTCCACGTAAGCGGAGCACGCGGCGTCGAGCACGGCGCCCTCCAGGGGATGTTGGGCTCCCGTGGTGCGCAGGCGACGCTCGGCGTCCATGCCGAGGGTGCATGCCATGAGTGCGGCAAAGCGGGCGTCCTTAAGATGACGATAGATATCGCGACCGCGCAGCTCAACGTTGGTGCCGACCAGGCGGATGCAAGGCTCGCCCTGTTCGTCGACGCCCGTGGCATCGATGGCAAATACGCGGCGCACGCCACGGGGCTCAATGTCCAGTTCCAGACGTTCAACGACAAGCTCAATACGTCGTGACAGTTCGGGCTCAATCTGCTGGCCGCCGTAACCCAGATACCGCAGCATCTCGGCACGGTCGACACGGGGATGGTGCGCAGCATCGACACGGTAAAGCGCCGGCGACGCAAGGTCGGCCGGCACTTCGATAGCGGTTGTATCGATGTGCGGTTTTTCCATTACCCCAGGCGCTCCATAATGGTCGCGGCGATCGCAGGACGGTTCATAGTGTACAGGTGCAGGCCGTCGGCGCCGTGCTCCTTGAGGTCGCAAAGCTGGCGGGCTGCATAATCTACACCAGCTGCCTGCAGGCTCTCGGGGTCATTCTCGTACTTGGCGAGAATCTTGATGACGGGGGAGGGCAGCGACGCGCCGCACATAAAGACCATGCGGCTGATCTGCGACTTGCCCATAAACGGCATGATGCCCGCGGTAATGGGCACGGTGATGCCGGCCTTGTCGGCAAGATCGCGAAAACGGTAGAAGCACTCGTTATCAAAGAAGAGCTGCGTCACAAAGAAGCTCGCGCCAGCGTCCTGTTTTTGCTTGAGGTGTTCGACCGAGAGGTTGAGATCCTCACAGGCAATGTGGCCCTCGGGGTAGGCTGCGGCGCCCACGCAAAAGCCGGCGTCGACGAGCTCGGGGATGAGGTCGCGGGCGTAGGCGTAGTCGGAGGCGGGCTTGTCGTCCTCGGTTGCGCCGGCAGGGAGATCGCCACGCAGGGCCAGGATGTTTTCCACGCCGGCGGTGCGATACTCGTCGATCTTGGCGGCGATATCGGCGTGTGAGCGGCCCACGCAGGTAAGGTGTGCCACCGAGGGCGTGTCGAATTCGCTCGAAATCATATGCGCGATGGGGGCGGTGGTGGCGCCGTTGCCCGAGCCGCCAGCCGAGCAGGTGACCGAGACAAAGCTCGGCGAAAGCTTGCACAGATTGCCTGCCACTTCGCGAGCCGTGTCGAGGGTCAGCTCGCCCTTGGGCGGGAACATCTCAAACGAAATGGGCGCGGTGCCCTGGGATGCTGCCTGCTTAAAAACCTCGTCGACGCGCATATCGTGCTCCTCTAGATGCGTAATAGTGTGATGTGTTGTAAGGATTCTACAGCACCACTGTGCCACGGTGGAGTTTCACTCGCTATTTGAGGATACCAATCAAAGATGCCTTGCTATCGGCTTTCTCTATAACAGAGCGGCTAATCTAGGCACGGACTATAAAGACTGGTATCTGATGCAAAATACCAGTTAATAGAGATCCATCCCAAATTGACTACCCTTAAACCATGGAGAGAGGTCTGCAATTTATGCAGTTGATTGGCTGTTGAGGGTGGCAACGCCGCCTCGATAGGGTAACCTCATTGATTGGTTTCGCG
>CAUADW010000137.1 GCA_958427895.1 uncultured Collinsella sp. | reverse complement strand
GGTTGATGCGGTTGGCACGGCCGATCTGGTGCGACTTGTAGTTCACGCCGTTGAGGGCGCCGGCCGATACACCGTAGACAGCCGGAATCTCGACGCCGGCCTCCATGAGAACGTCGAGCACGCCCGCGGTAAACTGCCCGCGGAAGCTGCCGCCCTCCAAAACGAGCGCGACCTTGCCGGCGTTCTTTGCCCTATCTTCTGCAGTCATATTGACCTCCTGCTGTTTCGTTTGGGCTTCTTCTACCCAGTTTTGGGATAGAGAGCGCATTGGTTTTGGAGTTGCGGAGGACGGGGCGGTCGGCGGGAAAGCGCGTCCCACTCTGCGTTGCTGCGGCGCATGGCAGGCTGAGATTCGATATCATCGCATCTATATAGGTTTGAGGCTTTGCGCGGAGAATCCGCGTATTTGCTTCGCAAATCCGCACCGGCTTCGGCCGCCTGCCGGCGTCCTCGCCCGCTCGCTACAAACGCTTCGCGTTTGCTTAACGCTCGCGCCCTGCATAGAGTTCGATTCTCCGCGGTATCTGCAAGTAATAAAAAAGCAGGTAGGTGCGTTTACCTACCTGCTTGTAACTATTGGTGGAGGCGCGGAGAATCGAACTCCGGTCCACGAAAGCCCCCTGATTGGCATCTCCAAGCTCAGTCGCTGGTTTAGTCTCGGACGCTTTGCGCGCAGCGACACGCTCGCGGCGTCCTAACCGGTTCGGTCTTAGCCTGCGCCATACCGATTACGTGCGCAGGAGCATTCCCCTAAAATGACGTCGCGCCGGTGTCGGGGAAATCACCGGGTTGACGCGCCGCTATAAACTAAGCAGCGAGAGCCATAGGCTCAAAAGAAGAGTTGTTGTCAATTCAATTTGACGGTACCCCTGTTTAACGAGGCGAGGAGACCTCGGCTTGCTTCCTCTCTCAGAGCTATCGTGTCGAAACCAGTCGCCCCCGAATGTCGGGAAAGTCTGGATGGTATTGGGCACGGGCACCCAACACCCGTCGACTTTTCAAAGAACATACGGGGCGAGCCCCGCTTGCGGAGTGTTATCTTACCACGTTCTGAAAGCGGACAGCTGTTCTATGCACGAGCTGTGAAGACCCCAATGTGCGCTGCACTTCGCACTTTTGCTACCGATCGCGTCACGTATATTTTCGCCAAGCACAATTGACCCGTCGAAAGGACCGTTATGGATACCAAGCAGCAACTCGTCAATGCCCTCGCAGGCCTGGGCTCAACCATTACCGAAGCTATGGATGTCATCGAAGGCTTTGTCCCCTGCGGACATCCCGCCCTCACGGTATCGAACGCACTCGTCGCGCTGGACGCTGACGATGATGCAGCTCTCGCCCAGCAGCTTGAGACCGTCGAGGGTTTTATCGACCACGTGAGTGAGAACCGCGGCGTGGCCGCCTACCACGGCGTCGACGTCGAGCTCGCAGGTCCCAAAGCTGATCTGCTCGCAGCAATCCGCGAGGTAGGCGCCCTTATGCAGACCGCAGGCGTCAAGAACACCCAGGCCAACGAGTGGGTCTACCGCAGTCTGGCAGCACTAAACGATTCCGACGAAAAGGCAGCCGAACAGCTCGAAGAAAGTCCCACCATTAAGGCCGAGCTTTTGTAAATAGCAGACGCGGGTCCCTTGGCGCATCGTCGTCCAAGAGGCCCGCAAGCAGTTCGCGTTAACCGATAGCCGCGCCGCCGCGTTCGGCCAAAGCAAGAATCGGCATCATTTGGCGCGGGGTCTTCGCTGCAAGATCGGCATGTTCGAGCAGCTTGCGATCGTTGGTCACCAAGTAATCGACCTGCGCGCGCTTGCATGCGGCAAGCACCAAGTTGTCCTCGTAATCGCGATGGAGCGTCAGATATTTGTCGGCCAGCCAAAGGTCCGACGCATCCGCACCCACGGCTGTGACGTTTTCGGTCATATTCCGAACAAACGCCAGCGCCGCATCGCCAATTGCGCGGGCAGAAGCCTCGTCGAGCGCTCCCCCGCTGGCAAGAACGCTACGCTTCAGCTCGTGTTGGACAACGTACAGTACGTCCTTAGCGATATGCACCGGAAAGAACAGCAACGCCCCCGTCTCCGTCGCCTGCCCAATAAACGCACGCGCGGCAAGTGACTCGGCATGGTCGACGCAAAACGAATCAACCCATACGTTGGCGTCCACCATTATTTTGAGGGGAGCCCCGCTCACAGGATCATCCCCTTTTGGCGATAGCGCTCGTCCATGGCTTCGGAATAGATTGCGTCCCAATCACGATCGTCGGACACGGACGACGTAGCGATGCCCAGGTCCGCGTAAAGCTGATCCGCTGCCGCCCATGATGCGGCGAACGGAGTATCGTGCGCGACGGTCTGCTGCCGGTCGTCGACGGCCGCAAGCACTTCCTCGCACTGCCCGCCACCCTGTGCGACCTTGGCCACCACCTTTTTGATGAGCTCGGGCAGCGACCCGCCCGAAAGCCGCAGCGCCTCCTCGGCGCGCTCTTTAACCGAGCGATCTACGCGAACATTTACCTGCGCCATGCCGCCAACGGTAGCCATCTCAACCTCACCTTCAGCATTTGCTAGCAGTGCTAGCACAAGCATATATCCGAGCTAACATCTCGTCAAACAAAAGAAGGCCTGCACCCTGGCGGCTGCGGTGCCACCCGAATGCAGGCCATATACTCAATCGAAAACGCTAACGCAGGTAAGCCTTCGCGTTGCCCAGGCTGTAGGCGATCGTTGAGCCGTTATGCAGCAGTGACGACGTCTGCGGAGTGATCATGCCGGTAATACCCAATGCCAACAGCGCCGAGTTTGTGAGCATCACCTTGGAATACGAACTCGTCAGACGGTCAATAAGCCCCTGGCTCATGCGGCGCAGGCGCACGATCGCGGCCAGATCCGTATCGGTCAGGATGATATCGGCGACCTCCTTGGCGATGTCGC
>CAUADW010000136.1 GCA_958427895.1 uncultured Collinsella sp. | reverse complement strand
CCGCAACTGATGAGGAGGGAGCTGGAGATGCTGACGATCGGGTGTCATCTTTCGACGACGAAGGGCTATCGGGCAATGGGGGAGACGGCGTTGTCCATTGGCGCCAATACCTTTGCGTTCTTTACGCGCAACCCGCGCGGTGGCAAGGCAAAAGAACTTGACATGGATGACGTGGCGGCTCTGCGCGAGCTTATGTCGCAAAACGACTTTGGACCGCTGGTGGCGCATGCCCCGTATACCTACAACCCCTGTTCTGCCAAAGAGCGGGCGCGCGAGTTCGCCTTGGAGGCTATGGCAGAGGACCTGCGGCGCATGGAGGCGCTGCCCGGCAACTACTACAACTTCCATCCCGGTGCGCATGTGGGGCAGGGCTCCGACGCCGGCATTCAGATGATTGTCGACGCCCTGTGTCAGGTGATGTTTGAGGGCCAGCAGACGACGGTGCTGCTCGAGACCATGTCGGGCAAGGGCACCGAGGTGGGCCGCAGCTTTGAGGAACTGGCGCTCATCATTGAGGGTGTTGCCGGCAAACGCCCCGAGCTGTCGGCCAAGCTGGGCGTTTGCCTAGACACCTGCCATGTGAGCGATGCCGGCTACGACATCATCCATGATCTGGACGGCGCACTCGACGAGTTCGACCGCGTGGTGGGTATCGATCGCTTGCATGCCGTACACATCAACGATTCGAAGAACCCTTGTGGCGCCCATAAAGATCGTCACGAGTGCATCGGCAAGGGATACCTTGGCAGTGAGGAATTTGGTGGAGGTATGCAGGTTATGCAGAATATTGTATCGAATGGCCACTTGCGTTCGCTGCCGTTTATTTTGGAGACTCCGAACGAACTTGCAGGTTATGCAGCTGAAATTAGACTATTAAGGTCATTGCAGCAGTAATGACTGTCACAAAGTAGAGTATTCCATTCACGTTATGGGTTTGTTTCAATCAGTTTTCTCATTGCAGATTCGTAATTCCGGGTGCATAATAGCCAACAGTTTTTGCAGACCTCTGAATCAAACGAGGTCACCGGAAGGAGACTGATTATGAAGCTGAAGAAGCTTGGCGCATTTGCCGCCACGGGTGCTATGGCGCTCGCCCTCGCTCTGACGGGCTGCGGCTCGTCCAACGCCACCTCTGGTTCTGATGCCGGTTCCAGCAGCTCTGACGACGCTAAGGTCGAGAAGGTCGACGGCTCCAAGGAATACGCGCTCGTCAAGGACGGTACGCTGACCGTCGGTACCTCTGCCGAGTACGCTCCGTTTGAGTACAAGGATGACAACGGCGATTACCAGGGCTTTGACCTTGAACTCATCAAGGCTATCGGCGACAAGCTGGGCCTGGATGTCGAGTATGTCAACAATGACTTTGACACGCTGGTTCCGGGCGTCGCTTCGGGCGCCAAATATGACGTTTCCATCGCGGCTATCACCGACACGCCCGAGCGTGAGAAGGAAGTCACTTTCTCCGATTCCTACTACATGGACGATCAGGCTATCGTGACCAAGGTCGATAACACCGACATCACGGCCGACAACTACAGCGAGAAGCTCAACAACGCCGATGCTACCATCATCGTCCAGTCTGGCTCGACCGCCGAGTCCTTTGCCCAGGAGAACTTCCCCAAGGCCAAGATTGTCCCCTACAAGGACGCCACCGAGTGCTTCAGCGCCCTGCAGTCCGATAAGGGCGACGCCGTAGTCACCAACCGCTCCGTTGCCAGCCAGCTGACCGCCGAGCAGTTCAACACCTGCCAGACCATCAAGCAGATCAGCACCGGCGAGGAGTACGCCATCGCCATCAACCAGGGCAACACCAAGCTCAAGGACGACATCAACCAGGCCATCAAGGACCTGACCGATGACGGTACCGTTGACGCCCTCATGGCTAAGTACAACATCAAGTAAAATAGCTACTTGATTGCTCGTGGGCCCTTTCCGCTTTGGCGGAGAGGGCCTTTGCGCTTCTCTTGACGGAGAGCATTTCCGTCTCGTTTTGCCGACAACTTCTACGATAGGAGCCACCTTGTCTCGACTGAACAAAGGGGCTGCGGAGCAGCGTTTTCCACTGCCCGCCTTGCTCCAAAAGCTAGCCTGCGCCATGGCCGTGGCGCTCGCGCTGGTGTGCGCAGGGGCATATGCGCCCACGACCGCCCAGGCGCTTGAGACCGCAAAGATTACCGCCCGACCCAACACCGGTTCGGGCAGCGCTGTGGTCGGCGGTACCGAGACGCGCATTACCTGGGAGGTCCAGGCCGATGCCGATGAGGAGCTGAGCGGTCTTTCGCTGACGTTTGTCGACGGCACGACGTTTGGTACCGATGACACGCGATTGACGATGCTCTCGGGCGAGGACCTCATGGATCGTACGCCCATGAAGCCCACGTGCAAGGCTGACGGCCAGACGCTCAAGATTGACTTTGGCGAGACGGCGCCTGCCGGTGGCTTTTTCCGTGTCGAGGTTTACGGCGTGACCTTCCCCGTCGAGGGCGGCGATGAGGCCTTTAGCGGCACCTATACGCTCGCTGACGGGTCGACCAAGAAGATCTCCAAGATTCCGTCGGTGGAGATCAAGGGCGTGACGGCCTTCGATAACTTCCTGGCCGATCTTAAGGAGCAGCCGTGGGTCGAGGCCTGGAACTCCAATATGTTCCTGCGCCTGTTCTTAAACCCGGTCATTTTGGTCCAAAGCCTGCCGATCGTCTTTAAGGGCTTCCTCATGTCGCTCTCGATCGTGCTTGTGGCGTTTCCGCTGGCAATTCCCTTCGGTTTCGCCCTATCGCTCATGCGCATTTCCAAGTCGCGCATCCTGCGCTGCCTTGCCGGTATCTACGTGAATATCATTCGCGGTACGCCGGCGTTCCTGCAGATCTATATCGCATTCTTCGGTCTGCCGTTGGCCGGCGTCAAGGTGGACGACTATGTCTTGGGCGTTATCGTCATGGCCATGAACTCGTCTGCGTAC
>CAUADW010000135.1 GCA_958427895.1 uncultured Collinsella sp. | reverse complement strand
ACAAGTTGGCATGAAAAAGGCAAGGCATAGACCTTTTGGTCATGCCTTGCCTTTTGAATGACAAATTGTCGTCCTGGGCGGCGCGCAGCGTCGACTGGTTGCGCGGTTCGTAGAACCGCGCAACATGAGAGCGCCCCCTCCCGCGCACGGAACGGGAGGGGGCTAAAGGTAGGAGTCTACCGGTGGGTTTACCCCACCGGACAGACGATGACCAGGTGATCCTTTACAGGATCGTCAAGGTTTCCGTGGGGTACCCGTTGGGTACTTAGAGCAGCACGCAGGCGACGGTCAGGATGACGGCGCAGACGACGGAGAGAGCGACGATGAGCTTAAGGGCAAACTTGAGCCAGGTCGTCCACTCGATCTTGGCCAGGGCGAGACCGCCCATGATGGCGCCGGAGGTCGGGGTGAACAGGTTCACGACACCGATGGCGGCGGAGAAGATCATGACCATGACCTCGGGCGAGAAGCCGAGCTTAACAGCCAGCGGTCCCATGATGGGCATGGAGACGGTGGCCATACCGGAGGTCGAGGGGATCAGGAAGGACAGGCCGAAGTAGACCAGGAAGCTCATGGGAGCGAAGATCACGCCGGACAGGCCAGCCAGGGCATTGGCGGCAGCGTCGAGGACGAAGACGTCGAGGCCGGTGTTAGCCATGAGGACGGAGATACCACGGGCGAGGGCGATGACGAGAACAACGGACATCATGTCGGCAGCGCCGGTGATGAAGGTGTTAACGATCTGCTTCTCGGACAGGCCACCGATGATACCGATCAGGACGGCCATGAGGAAGAACCAGGTGGAAGCCTCGTCGAAGTACCACTGGCCAATGGGCAGGCCGGTGATCAGGGCAGACCAGCCCTGGACGACGGCGTTACCGTCGGCGTCGTAGACAGCGCCAGCGTCGAAGAAGTTGGCGACGCCCTCGTTGAGGTCGGCCAGCGGGATGAAGCCGACGATCATGACGACGAAGGTGAAGGCGAAGGCGATCAGAACACCCTTCTGACGACCAGTGAGCTTGACCTCCTTGTGGACCTCGGAAGCAGCCTTGCCGTGAGCCTCTTCAGCGTCCTTAAGCTCCTGCATCGACAGGATGGTGGAACCCTTGTCAGCCTTGACCTTCTTGGCATAGTTCATCACGAAGACGATGGACATAGCGGTAGTGACAATCCACAGGACGGCACCGAGGCCGATGATGATGGACTGGTTGACCTCAATGCCAACGCCGGTCAGAGCGTCGACGGCAGCGCCGACGGCGAACGGGTTAACCGTGGAGCCCAGGCAGCCGCAGCCAGCGCCGAGCAGGACGGTAGCGGCGCCGACCATGGGGTCGAAGCCAGCGGCCATCATGGTAGCGGCGAGCAGGGCGTAGAAGGGAACGGTCTCCTCGCACATACCATAGGTAGTACCACCGAGGGAGAAGATGAGCATAAGGACAGGAATGAGCATGATCTCGTTGCCCTTAAGCTTCTGCACCAGAACGGCGATGCCGTTGTCCAGGGCGCCGGTCTCGGTCATCATACCGAGGAAGCCGCCCAGGATCATAACGAAGAGGCAGACGGGCAGAGCGTCAGCGAAGCCCAGGATCGGGGCGGTGCAGAAATCGCTCAGGCGGGCTGCGGTAACCGCGCCGCCGGACGTGCCGGAGACGATAACGGTAATCACTGCAACAATTGCCAGCAGAGCTAGAAGAATGGTGAACGATGAAGGCATACCGCGCTTTTTCTTAGCGGTCTCAGTCATGGTTCTCATCCCCCCTTCATAAATCATTTAACTTTCTCGCGTGAAGCGGATCTTCCGTGCCGTGCCCACCGCCCGACGCGAGATATTTACCAGACAAAGCCGCTCGGGGTGTGCAGCAATACACCCCGAGCGAGATGCTAGATGCTCTTACTTGAGCGTGGCGTACATGACAGCCTTGATGGTGTGCATGCGGTTCTCGGCCTCGTCGAAGACCTTGGAAGCGGGGCTCTCGAAGACCTCGTCGGTGACCTCCTGCTCGGTGATGCCGAACTGCTCGCACTTCTCGGCGCCAATCGTGGTGTTGGTGTCGTGGAAGCTGGGCAGGCAGTGCAGGAAGATGGCACCCGGGTTGGCCATAGCCATGACCTCGGAGGTGACACGATACGGGGTGAGCTGAGCGATGCGCTCGGCCCAGACCTCGTCGGGCTCGCCCATGGAGACCCACACATCGGTGTAGATAACGTCGGCACCGGTGACGCCGTCCTTGACGTCAGTGGTCAGCTTGATGGTGCAGCCGTTAGCCTCAGCGATGGGCTTGCAGGCCTCGATGACGTCGTCAGCGGGCATGCACTCCTCGGGGCCGCAGGCCACGAAGTTCATGCCGAGCTTGGAGCAGACAACCATGAGGGAGCGAGCGACATTGTTCTTGCAGTCGCCCATGAAGACGAGGGTCTTGCCCTTGATGTCGTAGTTGAAGTTCTCCTGGACGGTCAGGATGTCGGCGAGCATCTGGGTGGGGTGCCACTCGGTGGTCAGGCCGTTCCACACGGGCACGCCGGACTTGGCAGCGAGCTCCTCGACGTCGTCCTGGGCAAAGCCACGGAACTCGATGCCGTCATACATGCGGCCGAGAACGCGAGCGGTGTCCTCGATGGACTCCTTCTTGCCCATCTGCGACGAACCCGGATCGAGGTAGGTCACGCCCATGCCCAGATCCATGCCGCCGACCTCGAAGGCGCAGCGGGTACGAGTGGAGGTCTTCTGGAAGAGCAGAACGATGTTCTTGCCCTCGAGATAGCGGTGCGGAACGCCAGCGCGCTTCATGTCCTTGAAGTTCTTGGAAAGCTTGAGCAAGTACTCGATCTCCTCGGTGGAGAGGTCGAGGAGCTTGAGGAAGCTACGGCCGGAGAGGTTAACACCCATGGTTCGTTTCCTTTCGAAAAAATGAATTACGTAAGTATTAGTGTTGCCCGTTTGACGGGCGAAACCGGTGCGGTTGTAGGGGGACCGCACCGGAAACGGAAAGACTTAGAGGTCCTCGCGCCAGAAG
The DNA here is from genome assembly GCA_958427895.1 of uncultured Collinsella sp. Classification (GTDB taxonomy): domain Bacteria; phylum Actinomycetota; class Coriobacteriia; order Coriobacteriales; family Coriobacteriaceae; genus Collinsella. The sequence goes on along the minus strand of CAUADW010000135.1, from coordinate 32 downwards.
GGCATGCTCATGCAGCGCGGGCCGCCGCGGCC
>CAUADW010000134.1 GCA_958427895.1 uncultured Collinsella sp. | reverse complement strand
CACGGATATTTGGCGGACGGGCGTCTTTACCGAGCTTTAGGGCAACGTAAGGACGCCCGTTCTATGTTGTGCGCTTGAGCTAACAGAGCCGTCTCTTGTCGCGACGATGAGGACCAGGTGTCGGAGTTGCAGCTCTAACCGTCGGGACATCGACTACTGGTTATAGATACAGATGAAAGCCGCCGTAAGGGGAGTGCTCCTTGCGGCGGCTTTGCTGTTAAGGCTGTTGAATGCGGCACGTTGGCGCTACCAGCTTTTCTCGATATCGCGGATGCGCCGATAGAGCCACTCGTTTTGCGGCGCCTGGATATCGTGTTTGGCTGCGAGGCGGCAGATGGTGCCCGCGAACTCATCAACCTCGGTTTTGCGCCTTGCGATGCGGTCTTGAGCCATCGAGGGCATACCGGTGGGGTCGATTCCCTCGATGAGGTGCACCATCTGCGTCAGGTCCGCCTCGGTCAGCTCGATGCCTTCGGCATTGGCGACCGCAAGCGTCTCGCGCATGGCGGAGACAAAGCAGCGGCGCTGCTCGGAGCCCGGCTCCGTGGCGCTTCCGTAGGTCCCGCCGTAGGCCATGCAGGTCTGGTTGATGCCGTCGTTGAGCATGAGTTTGGCCCACATGCGGTGCGCAATGTCGCGCTCGACGGTATGGGCGATGCCGCAGCGCGTATAGAGCTCGTCGATCGCGGTGATGGTTGCGGGGTCCGTGCCGGCCGCCGCGCCAAAGCGGATTTCGCCCGCATTGGTAAAGGTGAGCGCGCCGTTGAGGAACACGGCGTCCATGCCCTGGCAGATACCAAGAACGGTATGCTCCCAGCCAAAGCGTTCGGCAATCTTTTGCTCGCTCGTAATGCCGTTGCACAGCGAGGCGATGAGCGTGTTGGGTCCCACGACACGCTCCATAGTCTTGAGTGCTTGGTCGAGACCGGTGGTCTTGACCGTCAGGATGACCAGATCGGCGGGCGTTGCCTCGCTGGCGCGGACGGACGTGAGATCGCAAGGCTTTCCGTTGACGGTGAGCGCATCGCCCGCGTGACGCTCAAAACGGGCGTCATCCATAACGTATTCGATGGCGTCATTGCCGAGGGCCTTGGCAATCATGCTGCCGTAGAGCAGGCCGACGCCGCCCTTGCCGATAAAAGTGACCTTGTTGATCTGCATGTGAATCATCTCCCCATATAAAAGGCGCCCGTGTAAGGGGCGCCTGATGGATTGTATGCTGCCGGGGTGATTGGTGGGTGCGCGGGGCGGCTGTTATAAAAAAGAAACGTTTGCCTGGACGTTACGCTGCGGGGCAGACCGCAAAGACATGCGCGTGGTCATGCCCGGCTCCTTTCATCGGGCTTTTTGCTGATGTTAAAGCGGTGCCGCGACAGCTCGATTTCTACTGCGTTACGATACGTTCTCGATTGCGATTCCACGATGTTTCGGCTGCGTGACCATTGTGTTTCGCCTTGCCGGGGCGCTGATGGCGAAGGGAGGGGCCGTGCAATATCGCGTTGACCCCAAAAGCGGCAACCGTGTCTCGGCGTTGGGGCTGGGCTGCATGAGGTTTCCCGGTGCGCCGGGACGCCCGGATGCGAAGACCGCCGACGCTATCATTTCCCGTGCGGTGGAGCAGGGGATTAACTACCTGGACACGGCCTATCTCTATCCCGGCAACGAAGCTTGTGTGGGCGCTTCGCTTGAGCGCCTGGGCCTGCGCGACCAGGTTTTGCTCGCGACCAAGCTGCCACATGCTTCGTGCAAATGCGCGGAGGATTTCGATCGGTTCTTCGACGAGCAGCTGCGCCGCCTGCAGACCGACCATATCGACTATTACCTTATGCACAACATTACCTCGCCTGCACAGTGGGAGCGCGTGGTGGCGTTGGGCATCGAGGACTGGGTCGCGCGTCAAAAGGCGGCGGGACGCATTCGCCAGGTCGGTTTTTCGTATCACGGCAGCGCGGCGGATTTTCTGACGATGCTTGACGCATATGACTGGGACTTCTGCCAGATTCAGTACAACTATGCCGGTGAACGCTATCAGGCGGGAACGGCGGGGCTCTTGGCTGCCGCTGAGCGGGGTCTCGCGGTGTTTGTGATGGAGCCGCTTTTGGGCGGGCGTTTAGCGGGCAAGCTGCCGCCACGGGCTCGCGCCGTGCTCGATAGTGCGAGTGATCCGCGCCTGCAGACGCCGGTGGCTTGGGGACTGTCGTGGGTGTGGAACCATCCGCAGGTGACGATGTTACTTTCGGGCATGACTGATACCGCGCAGGTGGACGAGAATGCAGCGCTGGCCGATCGTGCGCTGCCGGACTCGATGACGACAGGTCAGCTTGATACCATCGCGCGCGTGCTGGAAGAGTTTGAGAAAACGAACCGCGTGCCCTGCACGGGATGCGGCTACTGCATGCCATGCCCCAAGGGTATCAACATTCCCGGCTGCTTTGCCGCCTACAACGCGAGCTATGCGCACAGCTGGTTTACGGGGCTGTCGCAATACTTTACGGCGAGTGCGGTGCGCACGAGCGAGCCCAAGCTGGTGAGCAACTGCGTCAAGTGCGGCAAATGCGCGCGTCACTGCCCGCAGCACATCGATATTCCCGAGCGTCTCGATGACGTGCGCCGACGTTTCCAGCCTGGCCCCGTAACGGCCGCACTTAAAGCCTTTTGCAAAACGCGCTCCTGATGCCCCTTTTATAACTTGCGGTGGAATAGTTCCTGTTTGCGGCAGAATAGGGGCCAAACAGGAACTATTCCACCGCAACTGAAGGGGGCTGTCGTGGGCCATCGGGATTCATGTGATGATTTACGTGAGGTTCGTTGGGGCGTTTTGGGCGCTGGGCGCATTTCGCATCGATTTGCATCGTCGCTCAAGAAGGTCGACGGGGCACGGCTGGTGGCTGCGGCCGGTCGCACTCCTGCACATGTCGAGGAATTTTGCCGAGCGTTTTCGATCGATGCTGCGCATGGCCATGCCTCCGTCAACGATAACGGCGATGCGGCTTATGATGCGTTGATTGCCGACCCCGATGTCGACGTAATCTACTTGGCTCTTCCACATGGCATGCATGCGCATTGGGTCTGTCGGGCACTACGCGCGGGAAAGGCCGTGCTGTGCGAAAAGCCGGCCGTTTTGAGTGAGGAAGAGG
>CAUADW010000133.1 GCA_958427895.1 uncultured Collinsella sp. | reverse complement strand
CTAGGGGAGGATCGCGATGCAGGCAGATTCCGCTCAGCAGCAGGGCCTTTATCGCCCCGAATTCGATCACGATGCATGTGGCATCGGCGCGCTTGCCGATATCAACGGTGAGCGCCATCACCAGATTCTGGACGATGCGCTGTCCATTCTGGTTAACTTGGAGCACCGCGGCGGCACGGGACTCGAGAAGAACACCGGCGACGGCGCTGGCATCTTGTTCCAGGTTCCGCATCACTTTTTCCGTAAAGAGGCTCAAAAGTGCGGCCAGATTCTGCCGGCAGAGGGCGACTATGGCGTGGCCATGCTGTTCTTCCCGCAGGACGACAAGGGCGTAGAGGATGCCCGCCGCGTGTTTGAGGAGGGCTGCGCCGAGGCTGGCGTGCCGTTGCTCTTTTGGCGCGAGGTGCCGGTCGACCCGCACGACCTGGGCGAGACGGCCCGCGCCTGCATGCCTACCATCCTGCAGGCCTTCCTGGGCCGTCCGGACGACACGCCCGCCGGCGATGCCTTCGAGCGTCGCCTGTACGTGTGCCGCCGCACCATCGAGAAGAAGGCCGACGCCGAGTTTGCCCTGCGCGACAAGATCTTCTATGTGTGCTCCATGAGCTCGCGCACTATCGTGTACAAGGGCATGCTGGTCGCCACGCAGATGCGTCGCTTCTTCATCGACCTCAACGACGCCGCCGTCAAGACGGCCGTAGCGCTCGTCCACTCGCGCTATTCCACCAACACCACGCCCAGTTGGGAGCGTGCGCATCCCAACCGCTTTATCATCCACAACGGCGAGATCAACACCCTCAAGGGCAACGTCAACTGGATTCGTGCCCGCGAGCCCAACCTGTACAGCCCCGTGCTGCAGCACGATCTTGAGCGCGTGATGCCCATCATCAACCGTGAGGGTTCCGACTCCGCGATTCTGGACAATGTGCTCGAGTTCTTGGTCATGAACGGCCGTCCGCTCACGCGTGCCGCGTCCATGCTGCTGCCCGAGCCGTGGGACCACAACGACAGTCTGAGCGAGGAGCGCCGCGCCTACGACGCCTACCAGTCCATGCTCATGGAGCCCTGGGACGGCCCTGCCGCTATCGCCTTTACCGACGGCCGTACCCTGGGTGCCGCCCTCGACCGCAACGGCCTGCGTCCGGCTCGCTACTATGTGACGCGCGACGGTCGCTTTATGCTGGCAAGCGAGGTGGGCACCATCGAGGTGAGCCCCGAGAACATCCTGACGAGCGGCTGTCTGGGGCCGGGCCAGATGCTCGAGGTTGACTTTGCCCGCGGCCGCGTGATCTACAACGACGAGCTGCGCGCCCGCTATGCCAAGGAAAAGCCCTACCGCGACTGGATTGCCGAGGAGACGCTGACCGTTGACGTGCTCGATGAGCCTGTTGCGGCAACGCCCGCCGAGGACGCCGAGGTGCCCGCCGCCGTGCGTATGGCCAAGCTCGGCTACCACTGGGATGACGTCGACGAGGTCGTGCGTCCCATGGCCCAGCAGGGCAAGGCCCCGCTCGCCTCGATGGGCATCGACGCGCCGCTGGCCTGTCTGTCCAAGAAGACGCGTTCGTTCTTTGACTATTTCTATCAGCTGTTCGCCCAGGTCACGAATCCGCCGATCGATGCCCTGCGCGAGCACATGGTGACTTCGACCACGCTCTACCTGGGCAACCACGGCAACCTGCTCGAGGATTCCCGCACGGCCTGCCAGCTGGTGCGCCTGGAGCGTCCGCTGCTGAGCGAGGAGGAGTTCGACCGCATCTGCGCCATCGACCGCGTGGGCTTTAAGACCCGCCGTTTCCGTGCCGTCTACCGCCGCGATGCCGGCGAGGGCACGCTGCAGGCTGCGCTCAAGCAGCTTGCAGAGGACGTTGAGGCTGCGGTCCGCGACGGCGTGAACATCGTGGTGTTGAGCGATCGTGCCGCTGCGGGCGAGGTGCCCGTGCCGTCGCTGCTCGCCGTGGGCTGCGTGCACAACCACCTGATCCGCGCCGGCGTGCGTACCTTTGCCGACATCGTGGTGGAGTGCGGCGACGCCGTGTCCCCGCACGACTTTGCGGCACTGGTGGGCTACTCCGCGAGCGGCATCTATCCGTACAACGCGCATGCGTGCGTCCGTGATCTGGCGGCACGCGGCGATCTGGACGTGACGGCCGAGCAGGGCATCGCCAACTACAACAAGGCCGCGACGGCGGGCATCGTCTCCATCATGTCCAAGATGGGTATTTCCACGGTGCAGAGCTACCATTCGGCGCAGATCTTCGAGGCCGTGGGCTTTACGTCGGAGTTCGTCAACGCGTACTTCGCCGGCACGGTGAGCCGTGTGGGCGGTATGGGCGTCGAGGACGTCGAGCGCGAGCAAAATGAGCGCTACGACGCCGCGCTCGCTATCCTTAAGAGCCCGGCTCCCGATCAGCTGCCCACGCTGGGTCTGACCAAGTGGCGCCCGCTCGGCGGCGAGGACCACCTTATCGACCCGCAGACCGTCTACCTGCTGCAGACCGCCTGCCGTGAGGACAGCTACGACGCCTTTAAGGAGTACAGCGCCCGCCTGCACCGCACCGGCCGTGCCGTGCGCCTGCGCGACTTGCTGGACTTTGATGCCAGCGGCCGCACGCCGGTTTCGCTCGACGAGGTGGAGCCCGCGCTCAATATCGTCCGCCGCTTTAACACCGGCGCCATGTCGTATGGTTCCATCAGCAAAGAGGCACACGAGTGCATGGCCATCGCCATGAACCGCCTGCATGGCCGTTCCAACTCGGGCGAGGGCGGCGAGGATCCGCGTCGCGAGACCCCGCTGGCCAACGGCGACTCCAAGAACTCCGCGATCAAGCAGGTGGCAAGTGCGCGCTTTGGCGTGACGAGCCGCTACCTGTGCAGCGCCTTCGAGATTCAGATCAAGATGGCTCAGGGCGCCAAGCCCGGCGAGGGCGGCCACCTGCCCGGCAAGAAGGTCTACCCCTGGATCGCCGAGGTCCGTCAGTCCACGCCCGGCATCGGCCTGATCTCGCCTCCGCCGCACCACGACATCTACTCCATCGAGGACCTGGCAGAGCTGATCTTTGACCTTAAGAACGCCAACCCCGGCGCGCGCGTGTCGGTCAAGCTGGTCAGCGAGGCCGGCGTCGGCACCATCGCCACCGGTGTGGCCAAGGG
>CAUADW010000132.1 GCA_958427895.1 uncultured Collinsella sp. | reverse complement strand
GTAATGAGTCAAAAAGCAGTAACGTAATCAACTTGTAACAAACTTAGACGTTTAAACAAATAATGCAACCTTTTACGAATTTAGCTATAATTCCACAAACCAAACAGGTATACTTCCTTCATGTCGTGTAGGAAATACGTAGACAAAAAGGAGGTTATGTGATGGTAAGTATTGTTCTTGCTAGCCACGGGGACTTGGCAGCTGGAATCAAGCAGACGGGCTCGATGGTCTTTGGCGATCAGCCGTCTGTTGCCGTGGTCTCGCTCGAGCCGAGCATGGGCCCCGACGACTTCCGTGCCAAGGTCGAGGAAGCAATCGCTTCCTTCGAGGACCAGGAGCAGGTGCTCTTCCTCGTTGATCTGTGGGGCGGCACGCCGTTCAACCAGATCAGCGGGCTCATCGAGGGCCATGATTCCTGGGCTATCGTCACCGGTGTCAACCTGCCTATGCTCATCGAGGCATATTCGCAGCGCTTTGACGCAAAGAACACTGCACATGCGATCGCAAAACATCTCGTGACTGAGGCTAAGGCTGGCGTGCGCGTCAAGCCCGAGTCTCTGGAGCCCGAGGAGAAGAAGCCGGCTGCGGCCGCCGCTGCTCCTGCAGGCGCCATCCCTCCGGGAACGGTCATCGGCGACGGGCACATCAAGATTGCCCACGTCCGTATCGACACCCGTCTGCTTCATGGTCAGGTGGCCACCACGTGGACCAAGCAGATCAACCCCAACCGCATCATCGTGGTTTCCGACGGCGTTGCTCACGACGAGCTCCGCAAGACCATGATCGAGCAGGCTGCCCCTCCGGGAGTCCATGCCAACGTCGTGCCCATCAAGAAGATGGCCGAGGTCGTCAAGGACACGCGCTTTGGTGACACCAAGGCCATGCTGCTCTTTGAGAACCCGCAGGATCTGCTCAAGGCCATCGAGGCCGGTGTCGACATCAAGGAAGTCAACATCGGTTCCATGGCTCACTCCAAGGGCAAGGTCGTCGTCACCAACGCCGTCGCTATGGGCGATGATGACGTTAAGACTCTCGAGGCCCTCAAGGCCAAGGGCGTCAAGTTCGAGGTCCGCAAGGTTCCTTCGGATTCCTCCGAGGATCTCGACGCCATGTTGAAGAAAGCTAAGGCCGAACTGGCCGCTCAAGCATAGTAAAGGAGGGTCCGATACATGTCTGCAATCACTATTCTGCTTGTTGCGATTGTCGCGTTGCTTGCCGGTATGGAAGGCATTCTGGATGAGTTCCAGTTCCATCAGCCGCTCGTGGCATGCACGCTTATCGGTCTCGTAACCGGTCACCTTCAGGAGGGCATCCTCCTGGGCGGTTCGCTCCAGATGATGGCCCTTGGCTGGGCTAACGTCGGCGCCGCTGTCGCGCCTGACGCCGCTCTGGCCTCGGTCGCTTCTTCGATCATCATGGTGCTCGCCCTCAACGGTGGCGCCACCGATTCGGCCAAGGCCGTTACCACCGCTATCGCCGTCGCCGTCCCGCTGTCGGTCGCTGGTCTGTTCCTGACCATGATCTGCCGTACCATTGCTACCGCTATCGCTCACGCCATGGACGGTTGCGCCGAGAAGGGCGACTTCTCCGGCATCGAGCGCTGGCAGTATGCTGCCATCCTCATGCAGGGCCTTCGTATCGCCATCCCGGCAGTGCTTCTGTGCGTCATCCCGGCCGAGGCCGTTACCAACGCGCTTAACGCTATGCCCGACTGGCTGTCCGGCGGCATGGCTGTCGGCGGCGGCATGGTCGCTTCCGTCGGTTACGCCATGGTCATCAACATGATGGCCACCAAGGAGACCTGGCCGTTCTTCGTCCTCGGCTTTGTCCTTGCTGCCATCCCTCAGCTCACGCTGATCGCCCTTGGTCTCATCGGCATCTCCCTTGCCCTCATCTACCTTGGCCTTAAGGATCTGGCCAAGCAGGGTGGCGGCATGGGCGGTGGCTCCGGCGACCCGCTCGGCGACATTCTGAACGATTACGAGTAGGAGGGGAGTGATACATATGGCAGAGAACAAGATTCAGCTCACCAAGGCTGACCGCAAGAAGGTTTGCTTCCGTCATCAGTTCCTTCAGGGCTCGTGGAACTACGAGCGTATGCAGAACGGCGGCTGGTGCTTCGCAATGATCCCTGCGATCAAGAAGCTCTACACCAGCAAGGATGACCAGATTGCCGCTCTTAAGCGCCACCTGGAGTTCTATAACACCCACCCCTATGTTTCCGCCCCCGTCATTGGCGTTACCCTCGCCCTCGAGGAGGAGCGCGCCAACGGTGCTCCGATCGATGATGTCGCCATCCAGGGCGTCAAGGTCGGTATGATGGGCCCGCTCGCCGGCGTCGGTGACCCCGTCTTCTGGTTCACCCTTCGCCCGATTCTGGGCGCTCTGGGCGCTTCCCTGGCCATGTCCGGCAGCATCGTCGGTCCGCTGCTGTTCTTCTTCGCGTGGAACATCATCCGTTACGCTTTCCTGTGGTACACGCAGGAGTTTGGCTACAAGGTCGGCTCCTCCATCGCCAAGGACCTCTCCGGTGGTCTGATGGGCAAGGTCACCGAGGGCGCTTCCATCCTGGGTATGTTCATCATCGGCGCCCTGGTCGAGCGCTGGGTGTCCATTTCCTTCACCCCGATCGTCTCCACGGTCAAGCAGTCTGCTGGCGCCTTTATCGACTGGGCTAGCCTGCCCTCCGGTTCCGAGGGTATCAAGGAAGCGCTGACGATGTACAACTCCGTCGGTGCTACCGCCCTTGATCAGATGAAGGTCACCACGCTTCAGGCCAACCTCGATCAGCTCATCCCCGGCCTTGCCGCCGTGTGCCTGACCCTGCTGGTCTGCAAGCTCCTCAAGAAGAAGGTCAGCCCGATCGTCATCATCCTGGCTCTCTTCGCCGTCGGCATCATCGGTCGCTTCTGCGGCTTCATGTAAGCACGCTTCGGCTTAAGACCGAGAGTTGCTAGGTAAGGGCTTTTGAGCCATTGAAACGGACCGCACCCGGTGGGTACACTGGATGCGGTCCGATTGTTTTTATTGAAGGGCGAGGCGCGTATGGCGCAATCTCAGAACAGCACGGTCGATCTGGCAACGCCGGCAACCTGCCTGATGGGGCTTACCAGCCACGGTAACGTGATGGTGGGCAATAAGGCGTTTGAGTACTATAACGAGCGCAATCCCGAGGATTATATTCAAATCCCGTGGGACGAGGTCGACTATATTGCCGCCGAGGTTTTGCGCGGCACCAAGAAGAT
>CAUADW010000131.1 GCA_958427895.1 uncultured Collinsella sp. | reverse complement strand
AGCGCATGCTCGATGCCGGCTGCCTGCCCATGGGCAAGGCCAACATGGACGAGTTCGCTTTTGGTAGTTCCACCGAGAGCTCGGCGTTCCACCGCACCAACAACCCCTGGGATACCGAGCGCGTGCCTGGCGGCTCCTCGGGCGGCTCCGCTGCCGCCGTCGCCGCGGGCGAGGTCGCTCTCTCGCTGGGTTCGGACACCGGCGGCTCCATCCGTCAGCCGGCGTCGCTGTGCGGCGTGGTGGGCTTTAAGCCCACGTACGGCGCCGTGAGCCGTTACGGCGTGGTGGCCTTTGGCTCGTCGCTCGACCAGGTGGGCCCCTTTGGCCGCACGGTCGAGGATGTCGCGCTGGCCATGAACGCGCTTACCGGCTCGGGCCACGATCCGTACGACTGCACCAGCCAGGATTGCGCCGTCGACTTTACCGAGCATCTCAACGACAGCATCGAGGGCAAGCGCGTGGGCATCATTCCCGCGTTTATGGAGGCCGAGGGCCTGACGCCCGAGGTCAAGGCCGCTGTTCAGCGCGCCGCCCAGGAGCTGCAGAACCAGGGCGCCGAGCTGGTCGAGGTCGACCTGCCGCACCTGGACGCCGCCATCGCCGCCTACTACGTCATCGGGCCTGCCGAGGCGTTCTCCAACCTGGCACGTTTCGACGGCATTCGCTACGGCTATCAGGAGGAGGGCTGCGCCAACCTGTCCGACCAGAGTTCGCTCTCACGCGCCCACGGCTTTGGCGCCGAGGCCAAGCGCCGTCAGATGCTCGGCGCCTACCTGCTGAGCTCGGGCGTGTACGACAAGTACTACTACGCTGCGCAAAAGGCCCGCACGCTCATCACGCAGGACTACGATGCTGCGTATGCCAAGGTGGACACCATCCTCATGCCTGCCTCGCCGCGCACGGCCTTTAAGTTTGGCGAGATCAGCGATCCCACACAGATGTACCTCTCCGATCTGTACACCATTTCGCTCAACATTTGCGGCAACGGCGGTATTTCGGTGCCGCTGGGCCTGGGCGAGGATACTCAGCTGCCTGTTTCTGCCCAGCTGGTGGGTCCGGCGTTTAAGGACCGTCAGCTGCTCACGTTTGCCCGCGCCCTGGAGCGCGGCTTTGCCGATGCCGCCACGGGTGCGCCCGCGCTTTCCGTCGCGCCCGATTTTGCCGGGAAGGGAGGCGAGCTGTAATGAAGGAGCTTTCCGAGGTCCTGCAGGATTGGGAGGCCGTGATCGGCCTGGAGATCCATACCGAGCTCACCGCACTCGATACCAAGATGTTCTGCAACTGCAGGCTCAGCCACGATGACGAGCCCAACGCCAACGTGTGCCCGGTGTGCCTGGGCCTGCCCGGCGCCCTGCCGGTTCCCAACAAGCGCGCCATCGAGAGCATCGTCAAGGCCGGTCTCGCCACCAACTGCGAGATTCAGCGCCACTCGATGTTCTACCGCAAGCACTACTTCTATCCCGACATGGCCAAGAACTTCCAGACCACGCAGGGTCCGGTCGCCTTTGCCATGTACGGTCACCTGGACCTGGACGTGACCGGTCGCGGTGCCGCCGAGCGCCCCGACTGCGCGTTTGGCGAGGCCGAGGCTCAGAGCCTGGCGAGCGCCTCGGCCAACGCCGAGGGCCTGTCCACGTCCATGACGTCGACCATGCGCGAGGGTAACCAGCGCGCCGGTCACCTGGCCAGCTACGATGCGTCCAACCTGCAGATGCCCGAGCGTCGCGAGGACGGTTCCTACACGGTGCCCATTCGCATCCTGCGCATCCACATGGAGGAGGACGCCGCCAAGATGGTGCACGTGGGAGGTGCCGAGGGCCGCATTACCGCCGCGGCTGAGTCACTCGTCGACTACAACCGCTGCGGCACGCCGCTGATTGAGCTCGTCACCGAGCCCGACCTGCGCACGCCTGAGGAGGCTCGCCTGTTTATGGAGAAGCTCCGTCGTATCTTTGTGACGCTGGGCATTTCGGACTGCTCCATGGAGAAGGGCTCCATGCGCTGCGACGGCAACGTGTCGCTGCGCCGCCGTGGCGAGACCAAGCTGGGTACCAAGACCGAGCTTAAGAACCTCAACTCGTTTAAGAGCCTGCATGACGGCCTTGCCTACGAGATTTGCCGTCAGGCCGAGGTGCTCGAGGAGGGCGGCATCATCTATCAGGAGACCCGCCACTGGGAGCCCAGCCGCAAGCGCACCGTGGTCATGCGCGTCAAGGAGACGGCCGACGACTATCGTCTGTTCCCCGACCCCGATTTGGCGCCGTTCGATCTGGACGATGAGTTCATCGACCGTTGCCGAGGCGAGATCCCCGAGCTGCCCGATGCCAAGCGTGCCCGTTTTGAGACCGACTTTGGCATTAAGGCGGCCGATGCCGAGCAGATTGCCGGCGACCCCGAGTTTGCCGAGTTCTTTGAGGCCGCCGCTGCCGGTATGGCTGGCAAGGAGGCCCAGACGGTTGCAAACTTGCTGGTGAACGAGATGATCGCCTATCTTAAGGGCGCGGGCGTGTCGCTCGCCGAGTCCGGCATTGCGCCGGCTCAGGTGGCAGCGCTGGCCAAGCTGCTGGCGGCCGATGCCATCAGCTCCAACCAGGCGCACGAGGTCTTTGAGGCCATGGCCCAGACCGGCGACGACCCCAACAAGATCGTCGACGAGCGCGGTATGCGTCAGGTGAGCGATGCCGGCGCGCTGCAGCCGATTGTGGACGAGGTGCTGGCAAACTGTACCGATCAGGCGCAGCAGTATCGTGACGGCAACCAGAAGGTCATCGGCTTTTTGGTGGGCCAGTGCATGAAGGCGAGCCGCGGCAAGGGCAACCCGAAGCTCTTCAACGAGTTGCTGAGAACGTCGCTCTCGTAAACGGGAACCGAGGGGCCGGGTGCAGGGCCTTGCCTCTCAATTTCGGACAGTCCTGACTCACGACGGAGGCGCCACTGGCGCCTCCTGTTCGTGCGGAACTCATTGAGAGGCAAGGCCCTGCGCCCGGCCCCTCGGTTCCGTGACGACTCGGCCGTTCGGGTCAGGTGGGCTGAATGGAATAGAGTGAATGGGCGCGCCGTTTGGCGCGCCCATTGTTTTGAAGGGGACTCATTTTGAGCAAGCACCCGCCCTGCCGGGGCTCCCGGGTTTCGGGACGACTCGGCCGTTCGGGTCAGGCGGGGCTGAATGGAATTTGGTGAATGAGGGCGCCGTTGGCGCCCTCATTTTTTTTTCAAGACTTTAGTCTGCTGGCCGCGCAGCGGCCAGCTTTAAACCACCCG
>CAUADW010000130.1 GCA_958427895.1 uncultured Collinsella sp. | reverse complement strand
GGTGGACGACTATGTCTTGGGCGTTATCGTCATGGCCATGAACTCGTCTGCGTACCTATGCGAGATCTTCCGTGCCGGTATTCAATCGATCCCCAAGGGCCAAAACGAGGCTGCTCGCTCTCTGGGCATGAATGCCTTCCAGACGCTGCTCTACGTTATGATTCCGCAGACGTTCCGTAATGTTTTGCCTACGCTGACCAGTGAGTTTATCTTGCTTTACAAGGATACGTCGCTGCTTGCCGCCGTGGGTGTGGTCGAGATCGTCATGAACGCCCGTACCATCGTGGCCACGACGGGCTCCATTACACCGTACGTGGTTGCCGCCCTGTTCTATCTGGTCATCACCCTGCCGCTCGCTCGCTTGGTGAGCGGTCTTGAAGCGAGGCTTTTGGGCACGGCCGAGACCAAGAAGAAGCGTCCCGCCAAGAGCGCCGGACAGGTTGTCGCGACGCCTGCCGATCACATCGCCGGTCTGTAAGGAGGTCCTATCATGAGCGAAACCAATAACTCGAACGAGGTCGTCGTCAGCATCAAGAACCTCCAGAAGGCCTTTGGCGACAACGTGGTCCTGCGCGATATCGATCTGGATGTGCACAAGGGTGAGGTCGTTGTGGTCTTGGGCCCCTCGGGCTCGGGCAAGTCGACGATGCTTCGCTGCATCAATCGTTTGGAGCATCCCACGAGCGGCTCGATCATCGTTGAGGGCGTGGATGTATGCGCCAAGGGCGTCGACCTCAATAAGGTACGCACGCACCTGGGCATGGTCTTTCAGCAGTTCAATTTGTTCCCGCACCTGTCAGTCAAAAAGAACGTCATGCTCGCGCAGCAGAAGGTGCTCAAGCGCAGCAAGGAAGAGGCCGAGAAGATTGCCGTCGAGGAGCTGACCAAGGTCGGTCTTGCCGAGCGTATCGACTTTATGCCGAGCCAGCTCTCGGGCGGCCAGCAGCAGCGCGTGGCCATTGCCCGCGCCCTGTCGATGAATCCGCACGTCATGCTCTTTGACGAGGCCACCTCGGCGCTCGACCCTGAGCTCGTGCGCGACGTCCTGGGCGTCATGCGCGACCTGGCGCACGACGGTATGACCATGATCGTCGTGACGCACGAGATGGGCTTTGCCCGCGATGTCGCCGACCGCGTCGTCTTTATGGACGGTGGCGTCATTGTGGAAGAGGGTACGCCGAGCGAGGTCTTCGACCATCCTAAGAGCGTGCGCACCAAGGCGTTCTTGGGCAATATCTCGTAGCCGGTTGATGTAACTGCCGTTACAAAAGAGCGGGGGCTGGACTTGAATCCAGCCCCCGCTCTTTTGTAGGGATGGGGATGCACTTTGATGTAGGCTCTCTTGGAGGCCCTGGGTTTGTTACGCGAGCTCGGCTCCGAGGGCCTTGCAAGCGGTCTCGCCCTCGTCGTCGGGCGCGTCGTAGCAGATGGTGGAGTCCACGACGTTGACGCCGGCCTCGTCGGCGTCGGCCTTCCAGTTGTCCATCCACTCGCCCTCGGCCCACGAATAGGAGCCAAAGAGGGCGACCTTCTTGTCGCCGAGAGTCTCCTTGACCTCGTCCCACATCGGCTGGAACTCATCGTACTCGAGCTCATCGGAGCCCATGGCGGGGCAGCCGAAGGCGATAGCGTCATAGCCAGCGACCTTGTCTGCGGAGAAGTCGGCGCAGGAGATGATCTCTGCCTCGGCGCCGGCATCGGTTGCACCTTCGGCAACGAGGTTTGCCATGGCCTCGGTGTTGCCCGTGCCGCTCCAGTAGACGACGGCGATCTTGCTCATGTTGAGTCCTTTCAGTTGTGCGGCAGGTTGCCGCGGCTTCTATGTTCTATCGGGTTGCCTGGGCAAGTTGCGCCAAGCTGCAGCCCTGCTGATAGACAAAGGTGAGGTATTGAGTGCAAGCGCGGTAGGCGTCAAACATCGCAAGCGCTTGCTCGACATTCGTGTAGACCTTCCAAGCTCCAAAGACCTTGTAGTTCTCGCCGCGCTGGACGATAAACTCGCGCACATCATCGTAGGGATATCCGAGGAAGTAGCCTATTTCGTGCGGAAACTCGCAGGTGCAGTCGTTGCTGCAGCTAGCTTGCTGGGGTAGTGCGCATCGAGTCTGGCTACAGGCGCATTCCGCGACGTTATTGCTCGCGAGCGTGATGCGTGATGCCAAATGCACAAGGCATGTCGAAAGGTCTCTCGTGTCGTAGCCTTCCGAGGCGAGCGCCGTTTGGGCGCGAGGGTCTGCGAAATAGGTGGTGAGGCTTTTGGCTCGGTACATATACACGAGCGCTCCGCAGGGCCGCCAGACCAAAACACTCAGGTGGATACCGAACGGGTCAAGCTCGCGATTGCACTGGGCGATAACGTTGAGCAGGCGTGCTCGGCGTTCTGCGATGGTTTCGGTTGCGGTCGAGCCGTCCCCGTGGGCGTAGGTGCCTGGATAGGTAAAGAGCGATGCCGGCTTGATGCTCGCGAGCGTGGGAGAGCAGTTGCGTACGACTGCTGCCTGAAACGTTGGGATGTCTATGGTTCGAGTCACGGCGCTCCTTACGGATCTAAACTGTTAGCCTAGGAAAACTTATACACGAAAGTAAGCCATGGTCAACAAAAAAGTTTGAAGTGGGAAACTAATTGACCGAACAGACATGAATTTGGGTTAAGATGGGGACACCCCATGGGGGTATCTAGATAGTGCTACTTGAAAGGGGAACGCATGAGTGACTTGCTCAACCCTGCGAATCTCATCGTGCTGGCCGTCATTGCCGTCGGCATGTTTTTTGGACTGCGTCGCATTGCCGTTTCGACACACGGGAAGAGTTGTTGCAGCGATGGTGCGAGCGGCAAGAAGGCCAAAAAGGTTGTGGTGGCAGACACCGACGAGTCCCACTACCCCTATCGTGAGGAACTCCTTATCGGCGGCATGAGTTGCGACGGCTGCGCCCGGAATGTGACGAATGCCCTCAATGCGCTTGATGGCGTGTGGGCTACGGTAACGTACGCGGACCACACGGCACGCGTGCGCTCGAAGCGCCCGGTTGATCGCGACACACTCGAGACGGCAGTGAGGGGTGCGGGCTATTACGTTATGAAAATGTAGGCGTTGCCCTCTCCGGTGGGTACCAGCCTCCTGCCCATTGTGACTATCGGCATCCAAAAATTTGCGCAAAAATAACCTTTAGATGCGGCAAAAGTGGAGTTTGGTGACGGTTTGCGCGGAATTCGCTACCAATCGAGCATCTATGAACCCGTCCAAAAAATTACAGGTGTATATTTATACACTGATTATTGCTGTGCTCAGATTGCAA
>CAUADW010000129.1 GCA_958427895.1 uncultured Collinsella sp. | reverse complement strand
CGCCGCATGACGTCGGCGGACGAGGCGATACGTCCGCCGACGAATAGCACCGAATTGGTTACTTCTTGCTCTCAGGCAAGACCAGATCCACGGCAGCGTCCTTGGCGGCATCGATGTGCTGAGCCACGACCGGCGTCTGCGGGAGGATCAGATTGAGCACGATCGCCATGATGGCGGTAGGGGTCACGGCGTTGGAGCCGATGACGGTGGACACCCAAGCGGGCATACCCTCGCCGGCAAGGCAACCGCTGGCCATCCAGATACCCAGGCCAAAGACGACGGAGGTACCGACGATGGTGGTAGTGCGCTGTGTGAGGCCCTCGCGGGTGAACATGCGCACGCCGTTCATGGTAATGGTGCCAAAGACGCCGACGGTCGCGCCGCCGATGACAGGCTGCGGGATAGCGGAAAGAACGGCAGAGAGCTGCGGGAACAGACCGGCGATGGCAAAGACGGCCGCGATGATCACAAAGACCCACTTGTTGACGACCTTGTTGGAGCAGATGATGCCCACGTTCTGGCCAAGGGCGCTGGTGGGAAGACCGCCAAGCAGGCCGCCGACCATAGAGGTGAGGCCCTGGGACACGATAGCGCCGGAGAGCTCGCGCTCGGTGGGCATACGGTCGATGGAGCCCAGGCAGGCGGCGGAGACGTCACCGATAACCTGGATGGCAACCATGGGGAACACGACGGCGAGGGTAATGCAGACCTCGGGATCAAACTCGAGCGCGTAGGGCATGAGCTTGGGAAGGGCGAAGACCTGAGCGGTGGCGACGCTGGAGAAGTCGATCATGCCAAAGGGGATGGAGACGATCATGCCAACGATCATGCCAAAGAACACGGATCCCAGCTTGAGCGTGCCCTTGCCAAAGTTGGCGAGCGCAAAGACCACGGCGAAGGTGATAAGAGCAACGCACCAGGCCTGCGGGGTGCCCCACAGCGGCGTACCCATACCGCCGGCCATGTACTTGACGGCCGTGGGATAGAGAGAGACGCCAATGGAGAAGATGACCGTACCGGTCACGACGGGCGGGAACAGCCACTTGATCTTGCTGTAGGCCAGACCAAAGAGGACCGCAACGGCGCCGCCGACGATCTCGCCGCCCAGCAGCGCGCCAAAGCTAAAGCCCGAGGCGCCCATGGCCTGAAGGGCCGGCAGGAACGCGAACGAAACGCCCATGACGATGGGCAGGCCGCCGCCGATACGACGGAAGGGAGCGAAGGCCTGAAGGGCCGTGTCGATTGCCGAAAGAATGAGCGCAACCTGAATGATGTCGGTGCTCTGCTGGCTATTAAAGCCGTAGACGCCGGCCATGATGACCGCCGGGGTAATGATGCCGGCAAACGATGCCAGTACGTGCTGAAGGGCACACGGGATCATTTCCTTAACGGGAGGCATGCCTTCGCGAGTGAACAGGGCTTCAGTGCCGTTCGTAACCGTCTCCTGGGTCATTTGACCACCAATCCTCGAAATAGTTGTTTTCGCATCTAACGCTCTATTGTGACGCAGTGCGGGGTTGAGGTTGTGCCTTCGTTGCTTATCGTATTAAAGATGATTCTCATTCTCAATAATAATTTTTTGTTATCAGACTATTCTTCAGCTGAGATAACGCATTTCCGCAGGTCAGGAAAGTGTCTGGTCAAAATAACATCTAACTTTTCTTTTGGTCAACCGTTTACCGCCAAATTCCTACCGTTCGTCTGTATTACGCAATGTACCTGCGGATATACGAGATGATGAGCAGCGTGTTACCATGATAAAAAATTGTTATGAACACTTCGATAGAACCCAAAGGAGTTGCCCGTGAACGAGACCGTACGTCGTTTTTTGCCGATGGTCGATTTCCTGGAGCAGATACTCGGCAAAAACAGCGAAATCGTGCTGCACGATTTCTCGGATCCCGACCACGCCATCGTCGATATTCGCAACGGCATCGTGAGCGGCCGCAAGGTCGGCGGTCCCGCCACCGATCTGGCGCTCAAGATTATGCACGACCCCAAGTATCGCGACCTGCCGTTTATTACGGGCTATGAGGGGCGCGGTGCCGGTGGCAAGACGTTGGAGTCCGCGACGTTCTTTATCCGCGAGAATGACGAGATCGTCGGTATGCTCTGCGTCAACACCGACCTCTCGACCGTGCGCTCCATCAACGCCATGGCACAGCAGCTCATGGCCTGCTTCGACGCGGCGCCGACGCGCACGGAGCCCGCGTCTATCGAGGTCGAAAGCCTTTCGGAGTCTACGCAGGAGCTCATCGACCGCAGTATTTCCGAGTTGCTGAGCGCGCGCGGGCTGGATGTGGCGTCACTTGACCAGAGCGACCGCGTTGACGTCATTCGCCACCTCAACGGCAACGGGGTGTTCATGCTCAAGGGCGCCGTGGCCTGCGCCGCCACCGCGCTGGGCATCTCGGAGCCCAGCGTCTACCGCTACCTGCAAAAAGTCCGCAAGGAAGGCTAAACGTTAACCCTTGGGGACGGAGGGAAACGGATCATTTTTGTCGCATCGCTTGACAAAAGACCCTGCAGTTCACACGCACTGCAGGGTCTTTTTGCATGTCATGTTTTGTTTTCGCCAACGTCTTAGAGAGCGGCGACGACCTCGATCTCGACCAGACCGCCGGCCGGAAGAGCGGCAACCTGGAAAGCGCTGCGCGCGGGGAACGGAGCCTCGAACTTGGAAGCGTAGATCTCGTTCACGGCAGCGAAGTCGGCGATGTCGGCCAGGTAGACCGTGGTCTTGACGACATCGGCAAAGGTGGCGCCGGCAGCGGTCAGCAGGGCCTCGACGTTAGCAAGGGACTGCTTAGCCTGGGCCTCTACGCCCTCGGGCATCTTGCCGGTTGCGGGGTCGATGCCCAGCTGGCCGGACAGGAACACCATGTTGCCGGTCTGGATGCCGGGGGAATACGGGCCGATGGCTGCAGGTGCGTTATCGGAAGACACAACGGTCTTGCTCATGTTTATCTCCTTACGATCAATTGAGAGAGCGTGAGCGCGGTGTTCACACCGGGAGGCACAATTCGGTCTGAACACAGCGCTTGATTTGGGATAGTACTCAAGGTTTCCACGCGATGCAAGATTATTATCACGTTGCGAGAATATTTTATCGCCCAACGGCGCCTGTCAGCCGCTGAACGGCACGACCGGGCGGTGAAGCTCAAAATGATCCGTTTCCCTCCGTCCCCATCGGATCAGGCGATCCATAGGGGACAGAGGGAAACGGATCATTTTTGCTGCAAGGGCTGCTGAAGACTTTATCCTGCTTGGGCCACAGGGCTCGTCTGCCGCAACAGCACCACTATACTTTTGAATATCTGAGCATTTTGAAAGGCAGGATATGACCGCAACCGCCAGTCGAACCACCAA
>CAUADW010000128.1 GCA_958427895.1 uncultured Collinsella sp. | reverse complement strand
CTCATCCGTGAGGAGATCGACCCGGGTCAGGCATTCATCAAGGTTCCCAAGGATAAGTAATTTGTTATTTCGATTTAAGAAGGAGAACTTAATATGAGCGAATATTCCATGCCCTCTTATTTCCAGAGCATGCCGGTCATCGGCAAGGACCTCAGCGCATTCCACGAGGACAACGCCGCTGAGATCCAGGCGGTGGAGCAGGAGATCCACGAGATCCGCGAGGCTGCCCTCGAAGCCGGTAAGAGCACCGAGGCGCTCAACGAGTCCGGCCAGTGGACGGCGATGCAGCGCATCATGGAGCTCGTTGACGAAGGCACCTGGTGCCCCCTCAACAGCCTCTATAACCCCCAGGACAACAAGAACGGCAGCGTTGGCATCGTCAAGGGCCTCGGCCGTATCGACGGCAAATGGGCCGTCATCATCGCGAGCGACAACAAGAAGCTCGCCGGCGCCTGGGTCCCCGGCCAGGCCGACAGCCTGCTGCGCGGCAGCGACACGGCCAAGCGCCTGCGCATCCCCCTCGTGTACGTGCTGAACTGCTCCGGCGTTAAGCTCGACGAGCAGGAGAAGGTGTACCCCAACCGCCGCGGCGGCGGTACGCCGTTCTATCGCAACAGCGAGCTCAACCAGATGGGCGTGCCCGTCATCGTCGGCATCTACGGCACGAACCCCGCCGGCGGCGGCTATCACTCCATCTCCCCGACCATCCTGATCGCGCATCAGGATGCCAACATGGCAGTCGGCGGCGCCGGTATCGTCGGCGGTATGAGCCCCAAGGGCCATGTCGACAAGGAGGCTGCTGAGGCGCTCATCAAGGCGCAGAAGAACCTCAAGAGCGACATCCCCGGCACTGTCGCCATCCACTATGGCGAGACCGGCTTCTTCCGCGAGGTCTACGCCGATGAAGAGGGCGTGCTCGCCGGTATCCGCAAGTACATCGACATGCTGCCCGCTTACGATCCCGAGTTCTTCCGCGTCGACGATCCCAAGGAGCCCCTGTTCGACGCCAACGACCTCTACAGCATCGTTCCGTTCAACCAGAAGCGCTCCTACGACATGGTCGAAGTTCTGGCGCGTCTTTTCGACGGCTCCGAGTTCATGGAGTACAAGCACGGCTACGGCCCCGAGATGATCACCGGCCTTGCCAAGATCGACGGTCTGCTCGTCGGCGTTGTCGCCAACTATCAGGGCATGCTGATGAACTACCCCGAGTACAAGATGGCGACTTACGGCCAGGCGATGGGCGTGGGCGGCAAGCTGTACCGTCAGGGCCTCATCAAGATGAACGAGTTTGTCACCCTCTGCGCGCGTGACCGCATCCCGATGCTGTGGGTCCAGGATACCACCGGTATCGACGTCGGCAACGACGCTGAGCGCGCGGAGCTCCTCGGCCTCGGCCAGAGCCTCATCTACTCCATCCAGTCCAGCAAGCTGCCGATGATGGAGATCACGCTCCGCAAGGGCACCGCCGCGGCGCACTACGTCCTCGGCGGCCCGCAGGGCAACGACAACAACGCCTTCTCCATCGGCACCGCTACCACCGAGATCTACGTCATGCACGGCGAGACCGCTGCGGCCGCCATGTATGCCCGCCGTCTCGTGAAGGAAGAGAAGGCCGGCGAGGATCTGCAGCCCACCATCGACAAGATGAACGCGCTGATCCAGGACTACGCCAAGAAGTCCAGCCCGAAGTTCTGCGCCAAGGCAGGCATGACCGACGAGATCGTCGACATGAACGACATCCGTCCCTACATCCAGGCCTTCGCCAACGCCTGCTATCAGAACCCCGAGAGCATCTGCCCGGTCCATCAGATGCTGCTGCCGCGCGTCATTCGCGACTACGACGCCCTGAACGCGCAGTAAAATATCACAACAATGCTTTTCTCGGCGCTGCGCGGAGGCAAGAACCGCGCAGCGCACGGGAAGGCAAACGGAGAGTACAATGAGCATTTATACCATGGGTATCGACGTCGGCTCCACCGCGTCGAAATGTGTGATCTTAAAAGACGGCAGCGAGATCGTTGCCAAGTCCCTCGTCGCTGTCGGCACGGGCACGTCGGGTCCATCCCGCGCGATCGCTCAGGTGTTGGAAAACGCGGGCATGACGCGCGAGCAGATGGACTTCGTCCTTGCCACGGGCTACGGGCGCAACAGCCTTGACGGCCTTGCCGACATGCAGATGAGCGAGCTTTCCTGCCACGCCAAGGGCGCGGCGTTCCTGTTCCCGAACGTGCGCACGGTCGTCGATATCGGCGGGCAGGACGTGAAGGTCATCGAGATCGAGAACGGCATGATGAAAAATTTCGTCATGAACGACAAGTGCGCAGCCGGTACCGGCCGCTTCCTCGATGTCATGGCCCGCGTGCTTGAGGTGAAGGTCGAAGAACTGGGCGATCTTGGCGACAAGTCGACCAAGGAGGTCGGTATCAGCTCGACCTGCACGGTGTTTGCCGAGAGCGAGGTCATCTCGCAGCTCGCCATGGGCACAAACAAGTGCGACATCATCCACGGCATCCACAAGTCCGTCGCGGGCCGCGTTTCCGGCCTCTGCCACCGCATCGGTGTGCGCGACGACGTGGTGATGACCGGCGGTGTCGCACAGAACCACGGCATCGTGAAAGCCCTTCAGGAGCAGCTCGGCCACGAGATCCACACCACGCCCCTCACGCAGTATAACGGTGCGCTCGGCGCCGCTCTGTTTGCCTACCAGAAGGCTTTGAAGAACAAATAATCCCCATCATTCGTTATCAAATTTTTCTATATCGCATTAGGAGGAATCAATCATGGCTAAACAAGTCAGTCCCGGCGTGCTTGCTCTGCGCAAGGTCGTCGATGACGTCTATGCCGACGCCCGTGAAGCGAAGAAGCAGGGTAAGCTGGTCGGTTGGTCCAGCTCCAAGTTCCCCTGTGAGCTTGCTGAGGCCTTTGACCTCAACGTGATGTATCCCGAGAACCAGGCTGCCGGTATCGCCGCCCAGCGCGACGGTGAGATCATGTGCCAGGCTGCCGAGGATCTCGGCTTCGACAACGATATCTGCGGTTACGCACGTATCTCCCTGGCTTATGCTGCCGGTAAGCGCGCCAGCCGCAAGTTCGACCCCGAAACGCTCGAGTTCATCATCGACCCCAACAGCGGCAAGCCCCTCAAGGACGAAAACGGCAAGGTCGTCATCGATCCTGAGACCGGCAAGCCCAAGAAGGACCCCAAGACGCAGGTCCCCTACACGGTTCTGGACGATATCCACGAGATCGAGGCTCTGCCCGAGACCACCGAGAAGGAGATCGCCTACAAGAACTTCCGCCGCGAGGCCATCAAGCCCTACAAGCAGATGCGCATCCCCCAGCCGGACTTTGTTCTGTGCTGCAACAACATCTGCAACTGCATGACCAAGTGGTACGAGAATATCGCCC
>CAUADW010000127.1 GCA_958427895.1 uncultured Collinsella sp. | reverse complement strand
GCTCAGGAGCGAACTTGCCGATGCGCTCGAGCGTGGAGCGCAGGTTTTGCTCCTTGGCGGCGAGTTGTGCCGTGCGTGAGAGATTGCCCCACGAGCAGCCGCCGCAGATGCCCACGAAGGGGCAGGGAGGCTGAACGCGATCGGGGCTTGGCTCCAGAATCTCGGTGGTGCGGGCGCGCATGAACGACTTGCCGTCCTGTACGACCTCGGCCTCGACGGTGTCGCCTGCCACGGCGCCCTGCACAAAGACGGCCTTGCCGTTGTCGGCGTGCGCCAGTCCATCGGCGCCGTAGGTCATCGATTCTATAGTGAGCTTCATATCCCTGCCTGTCATTCGCGTTGTTGTCCGCACCATGGTAGCAGGGAAAAGCGCCCCGCATCCGAGGCTTTCCTCAAATGCGGGGCGCTTCTACAAACGTCTATTTCGTCTTGCCGGTAATGAGCGTCTTAAGGCCTAGGCCAATCAGGCCCAGTCCCATGCGCACGCGACCGGGGCGATGGCGCTCGATGGCCTTGGTCTTGCCGGCGGGCTTATCGCGACGGGCGCTCGTCTCGGGTGCGGGCTTGGTGACCTGCGGCTCGGGCTGAGGCGCAGGTGCAGGCTCGGGCTCAATGACGGTCGCCTGGACCTTCTGAACCTCGGGTGCCTTCTCCACGGCGGGCTCTGCGGCAGCCACGGGTTCATTCACCGGGGGAGCGGCAACCGTTTCCGGTTTGGCAGCTGCCCCATGTTCAACCTCGGTCTGAATAGCCTCTTCGGCCACACGTTCCTTCTCACGCGCGCGCTGCTGCGCGGCGGCCTCGGCGTTGCGATAGGCACGCTCCAGCAGGGCTTCCTGCGAGTTGAAGGGTTTCTCACCCTCTGCGCGCTCCACGGGGACCCAGGTGCCGTCGCTCGTGAGGCTGCGGGCCTTCACATTGTCGCGCAGCTGCATGCTCATGTACTTATGGACCAGGGCACGGCAGGTGGGGTCGAGCACGGGGAAGGCGATCTCCACGCGGTGCTCGGTGTTGCGCGTCATCATGTCGGCCGAGCTCAGATAGATCATGTCCGAGTCCACGCCAAAGGCGTAAACGCGCGCATGCTCCAAAAAGCGTCCGACGATAGAACGGACATGCACATTCTCGGTCTTGCCCGGAACGCCCGGCTTGAGGCACGAGATGCCGCGGATGATCATGTCCACGCGAACTCCTGCGCACGATGCCTCAGCGATCTTGTCGATGACCTCGCGGTCGGTGAGCGAGTTGAGCTTAAAGAACACACGGGCGGGCTCGCCAACGAGGGCGCGCTGGATCTCGCGATCCAGGCCGCGCATGATGAGCGGCTTGAGGCCGACCGGCGCCACGCCCAGGAAGCGGTAGTCGCCGCGCAGGTTGCCCAGCGACAGGTTGCGGAAGAACAGGTTGGCGTCCTCGCCGATGCCGGGATGGGCGGTCATGAGCATAAAGTCGCTGTAGAGCTTGGCCGTCTTCTCGTTAAAGTTGCCGGTGCCCAACAGTGTCAGGCGTGTAAGCGCCATGCCCTCGCGATAGGTGAGCTGGCAGATCTTGGAGTGGCACTTAAAGCCCTCGGAGCCGTAGATAACGGTGCAGCCGGCCTCTTCCAAGCGCTCGGCCCACTCGATGTTGTTCTGCTCATCGAAGCGGGCGCGGAGCTCCATGAGCACCGTGACCTCTTTGCCGTTTTCGGCGGCATCGATCAGCGACTCGCACAGGCGGCTCTGCTTGGCCACGCGGTAGAGCGTGATACGCAGCGAGATGCACTCGGGGTCGTAGGCGGCCTCGTGCACCAGATCCAGGAACGGGTTCATGGCCTCGTAAGGGTAAAAGAGCAGCTTGTCGTGCTGAAGTACCTGCTCGCGGATAGAGCGGGTCATATCGATGGTGGGGTTGGGCTGCGGCTTAAACGGCGTAAAGAGCAGCTCGTTGCGCAGGTGCTCGGGAATCTTGCCCTCAATGCCAAAGACATAGTCCAGGTTGAGCGGGATATCGCAGGTAAAGACCGAGCGACGCGAGAGCTCGAGCGCCTTGCGGATAGTCTTGAGCGTTGGCTTTTCGAGCGAGCCCGATACGGCGAGCACCACCGGCTGCAGGCGCAAGCGTTTCTTGAGGATGCGCTTCATGTGCTGGCGGTAATCCTCTTCCTCCTCGACGCCCTCGCCGTCCGGGTCGATATCGGCATTGCGGGTGACGCGGATCAGCGCGCGATCCAGCGGCTTATAGGAGCCAAAGCAGCTGTCCAGGCAGGCGAGGATGACGTCCTCGAGCAGAATGTAGGAGTAGGTGCCGGTGGGCGAGGGGATCTCGACCACGCGGTTCATCGAGGCGGGAATCTCGATCAGGCCCAGCAGGCTCTCCTCGTCGGTGACGCCGTCCAGGCCGCACGCCAGGTAGAGCGCGCCGTTGCGCAGGTTGGGGAAGGGGTGGCGCGGGTCGATCACCAGCGGTGAGATGACCGGCGATACGTAGGCCTGGAAGTAGCGGGTTACAAAGGTGCGCTCCTCGGGCGTAAGCGAATCGATGCGGGCGCGGTGAACGCCCAAGGTATCGAGCTTGCCCTCGATGTTCTTAAAGATGGACTCCCAACGGGTAAGGAGCCCGGGCAGCTCTGCCATGACAGCATCGACCTGTTCGGAGGCGGTCATATTGCTCTTGTTGTCGACAGGTTGCTTTTTGAGCTCGGCCAAGTCGGACAGGCCACCCACGCGCACCATGAGGAACTCATCGAGGTTGGACTCGAAGATCGAGACGAACTTAAGGCGCTCGAACAGCGGCACGGACTCATCAAAAGCCTCGTCGAGCACGCGGTTGTCAAAGCGTAGCCAGCTGAGCTCTCGGTTCTGCGTGTACGAGAAGTCGCGCGGCGGTTTGCGCAGCTTTGCGGCGGCTTGCTTTTTTTCGATTTTGCTCGGCATATGCATCTGTCCGTTCAGTCCCCGCAGGGGACGGTAGCCTAACCCTATTCACTATTGTCTCAATTTAGTCGACTTGTGGCGCGGACGTATTGTGCGAACGGTATCTTAACCTACTTCTTACGCCGTCAAGGCATGCAACTAACTGCCCGACTCGTTTTGAAAACAATCTATATCCATACTCAATTGGTGAGGATGTATGAATAAGAATGATTGCTAGTTGAATATAATCGAATCCAAATTGAATCATGGACAGACGACATATATATGCAGAAAACAGTTTTAGCTATGCAATTCCTAAACATGAAATTATTTGTGCAATCTTGCTCAATTCCTTAGAAAAAAGAACGATTACCTTTGAAAACCTGCTTTAGAGAACTGAAGTGCATCATGGGGGAATCATATGCGATATACCGTTCATCGCACTTTGCTGACCGTTCGGGGGCGAGGTGGAATTGCGGGTGGTTTTTGGATATAACTAGAGCTGTCAGCAAGCAGCGTCCCATACGGAGGGGCGCTGATACATTCGGCCAGTAAGGCC
>CAUADW010000126.1 GCA_958427895.1 uncultured Collinsella sp. | reverse complement strand
GGGTATAACTCTACTCAACCGCTAGGGATTTTATTGAGAAAGGTGTTCTACCATGAGCAAGAACCTCTCCCAGCAGGTCGTTCTCGACCGCCGCGGCTTCGTTGCCGCCACCTTCGCAACCGTCGCCGGCCTTGGTCTTGCCGGCTGCTCTGACACCAGCGCCGAGGCCGACAAGGGTTCCGCCGCCGGCTCCTCCAAGAGCTCCGAGGATACCGAAGTTTCCGCCACGCTCGATGCCAAGGCATTCGACAAGCTCGTCGACAACGGCCCCAAGGCCGATGACGATGCCATCGCCGCCAGCACCTGGGCCACGGCTGTCAAGGACGCCGGCGTCTTTAAGATCGGCGGCGTTCAGACCTCAACGCTCTTCTCCCTCCTCAACGAGAAAGACGGCCAGACCCGCGGCTTCGATGCCGGTATCGCACAGCTCCTGTCCAACTACATCCTGGGCGAGAACAGGGTCGAGATCACCCAGGTGACCTCGGACACGCGAGAGTCCGTCCTGCAGAACGGCCAGGTCGACGCCGTCTTTGCCACCTACACCATCACTGACGAGCGCAAGAGGCTCGTCTCCTTTGCCGGTCCCTACTACTACACCCAGCAGGCTATCCTGGTGCTCGCCGATAACGACGACATCAAGAGCGTCGACGACCTGGCCGACAAGAGCGTTGCCGTCCAGTCCGGCTCCAACGGCCCCGCCATCCTGGAGGAGCTCGCTCCCAAGGCCAGCCAGCAGGAGTTCAAGACCGACGAGGAGGCCCGCCAGGCACTCCAGCAGGGCCGCGTTGACGCCTACGTCATCGATAACAACATGCAGCAGAGCGCCCTGGTCCGCGAGCCTGGTAAGTACAAGATCGCCGGCAAGCCCTTCGGCAGCAAGGAGCCCTACGGCATCGGCCTGCCGCTCGATTCCGACGGCGTCGCCTTTGTCAACGACTTCCTTAAGAAGATCGAGGACGACGGCACCTGGACCGAGCTGTGGCAGATCTGCATCGGCGACCGTACGGGCGACACCAATGTTCCCGAGCTGCCCGAGATCGGCGCCTAGGCAGCGGGCCTGGTAACGGCCGCAACGAAACCATACGGAAACGCATGATGCGCTTTATTGCGGTAAACTGTTTCCTCACTGAGTTGTCGGGGCTTCCGTACACACGGGAGCCCCTTTCCTTATCGGCGGGAGGTCCGCATGAGTCTCTCCGAACTCTGGTCGCTCTATGGCCAGAACTATATCGACGCGCTGCTAGCAACCTGGGGCATGACGCTTGAGTCGTTTGCCATCGCCATGGTACTGGCCGTCGCCGTCACCGTGATGCGCGTGTCGCCGCTCAAGCCACTGCGCGTCTTTGGCGACCTGTATGTCCAGGTCTTCCGTAACATCCCCGGCATCGCGCTGCTCATCATCGTCGTCTATGCGCTGCCGCCGCTCAAGGTCGTTCTGCCCTACCGCACCTGCGTTATCGTCGCCACGGTCCTTTTGGGCTCGGCCTTTGGCTCCGAAAACTTTATGAGCGGCATCAACACCGTCGGCGTCGGCCAGGTGGAAGCCGCCCGCTCGCTCGGCATGAGCTTTAACCGCATCCTCGCCAAAATCGTGATTCCGCAGGCACTGCGCTCAAGCGTATTGCCCATGACGAACCTCTTTATCGCCGTCATGCTCACTACCGCCTTGGGCAGCCAGGTGCCGCTTAAGCCGCAAGAGCTTACCGGCGTGGTGAGCTACATCAACACGCGCTCGCTCGGCGGCGTCGCCGCGTTCTTTATCTCGGCGCTCGGCTACCTGGGCACGGCCTTTGTGGTGAGCCACATTGGCAACTACATCGATAAGAAGGTGAGGATCCTCCGATGAGCAAGCACTCCTCCCCTGCGCTTACCATGCGCGATGCGCTCTACGAGGCTCCCGGCCCCAAGATGCGCGCCAAGATTCGCATCGGCACCGCCATCTCACTCGTCGCCGTCGCCGCGCTCGTCGCCCTGGTACTGCAGCGCTTTTATGTGACCGGCCAGCTTTCGGTCCACTATTGGTATTTCTTTACGCACCTCACCACCTGGAAGTTCTTGCTTGCCGGCTTTGAGGGCACCGTTAAAGTCGCACTCACCGCTGGCGCCATCGCGCTGGTGCTGGGCTTAGCCCTTATGCTCGGCCGCACCAGCGACATTAAGCCGCTGCAGCTGGTCTGCCGCGTGCTTACCGACTTCTTCCGCGGTGTGCCGAGCCTGCTGTTTATCTACTTCTTCTTTTTGGTGCTGCCCCAGTACAAGATCGCGCTACCGTCGTTTTGGATGCTCACGCTTCCCGTCGCGCTCGCCGCAGCCGGCGTACTTGCCGAGATCTTCCGCGCCGGCGTCAACGCCGTACCGCGCGGGCAGGTCGAGGCGGCCCAGGCGCTCGGTCTCTCCAAGGCTAAAACCACCTTTAAAATCGTATTGCCCCAAGCGATTCGGTTTATTATTCCGTCGTTGATCTCACAACTTGTAGTCGTGGTCAAGGACACCACCGTCGCCTATGTGGTGAGCTATCCCGACCTGATGCAAAATGCCCGCGTGCTCATTACCAACTACGACGCCCTCGTGTCGGTCTACCTGGTGATCGCAGTCATCTACATCCTCATCAACGTCGCGATCAACAAGGCCGCTGTCTATGTTTCGCACAAGACCGGCGCGACCATCATCCGCTAACGCTTTACCATTTCGAGTCATAAGGAGCCGAGCACCATGGCACAGAGCACCTCTTCCACCGGCAATCAGCCGCTGATCGAGCTCAGGCACGTCGATAAGCACTATGGCGATCTGCACGTTCTCAACGACATCAATCTGTCGGTCGACCGCGGCGAGGTCGTCGTTGTGATCGGACCCTCGGGCTCAGGCAAATCGACCATGTGCCGCACCATCAACCGCTTGGAGACCATCGACTCGGGCGAGATCCTCATCGAGGGCGAGCCCCTGCCGCAGGAGGGCAAGGATCTTGCCCGCATGCGTGCCGAGCTGGGCATGGTGTTTCAGCAGTTCAACCTGTTTGCGCATATGACCGTACTGCAGAACGTCATGCTGGGGCCGGTCGATGTACTGGGCGTGTCCAAGGAGGAGGCTCGTGGGCGCGCCATGGACCTGCTGAGCCGCGTGGGCGTTGCCGAGCAGGCCGATAAGGTGCCCGCACAGCTCTCGGGCGGCCAGCAGCAGCGCGTGGCCATCGCCCGTTCACTCGCCATGCAGCCCAAGGCCATGCTCTTTGACGAGCCCACAAGCGCCCTCGATCCCGAAATGATCAACGAGGTACTCGAGGTCATGGTCCGTCTGGCCCAGCAGGGCATGACGATGATCGTCATCACGCACGAGATGAACTTTGCCCGCCGCGTGGCCGACCGCGTCGTGTTTATGGCCGACGGCCAGATTGTGGAAACCGGCACGCCCGACGAGTTCTTCGACCACCCCCAGACCAAGCGCGCCCAGGACTTCCTCAACTCCATCAAGGG
>CAUADW010000125.1 GCA_958427895.1 uncultured Collinsella sp. | reverse complement strand
CCTGCGGGGCGGTCGCGCCCTGACGCACCGTCCAGGCCTTGACCTCCATCTCGCCGGCCGTAAAGAACGACTGCAGGCCAAGCAGCTTGTAGGCGGCCTGCGCGAGCACGTCCAGACCGGGCTGCTCCAGGCCCAGGCTCTCCAGGTAGTCGGCAGCGTCCTCGGGATCGAGCTCGGAAAGCTCGGCCTCGATCTTGGCGCAGATGGGCAGCGGCTTAACACCATCGATGGGCGCCAGATCGTCGTTGAGCATATCCTCGTCCACGTTGGCCACATACAGGATGGGCTTCATAGTGAGCAGGAACAGGCCCTTGGCGGCAGCGCGCTCCTCGTCGGTCATCTCCATGGATGCGGCGCGCTTGCCCTCGTTGAGCCAGGCAAGCAGGCGCTTAGCGACCTCGAACTTGGGCATGAGCTCCTTGTCGCGCTTGGCCTCCTTCTCGAGCTTGGGCAGCTGCTTCTCGAGCGTGCCCATGTCGGCCAGGATGAGCTCGGTCATGATGGTGTCGGCATCGCCGGCGGGATCGACGAACTCGCCCGTGCGGCCCACCTCACGCATGACGTTGGGGTCCTTAAAGTAGCGCACGACCTCGCAGATAGCGTCGGTCTCGCGGATGTTTGCCAAGAACTGGTTGCCCAGACCCTCGCCCTCGTTAGCGCCCTTCACCAGACCTGCGATGTCGACAAACTCGACCGTAGCCGGCACAATGCGGCCGGGGTTGACGATGTCGGCGAGCTTTTGCAGGCGGCTATCGGGCACATCGACGATACCCACGTTGGGGTCGATTGTGGCAAACGGGTAGTTGGCGGCAAGGCCAGTCTTTTTGGTAAGCGCGGTGAACAGCGTCGACTTGCCCACGTTGGGCAGGCCCACGATACCGATGGAAAGGGACACGACAGCTCCTTTTGGTACAGGTACTTCAAACTTCATAAGTATAGCGCCGCCGCAGCATCCGGGCGAATCCGGACACCACGGCGACGCAAATGAAGCAGAGATAGAGCTCGCTGACTAGTCCGCGAGCTTCTCCACCTGATCGAGCATCTTGTCGAGCTTGGCCTTTGCCTCAGCCTTGACCTTCTCAGCTTCTTCGTGGGCCTTCGCCTTCTGGGCGGCCTTTTCCTCGGCTTCGGGATCGACGACGACCAGATTGGACGCGTCGTGCTCAACAAGCTTGAGCGCATGCTCGGGACACACCTTGACACAGGCGCCGCAGCCCAAACAATACGTGGACTCCAACGCAAAGCGGCCGCTTCCCACCAGATCGCAGGCAAACGTGGGGCACACGTTGACGCACTCGCCGCACGACGTGCACTTGTCAAAATCGCACTCCGGCGTGCTCACCTGCATGTTCTGGGCAAGCTCGGGATGGTTTTGCAGCGTCGAGAGTACCAGCTGCCGCCCGTGCGTGAGCGAACGGCGACGCTTGGTCGTCGTGGTGCCGCACATGGTGTTGAGCGTGCGCTCCAGCTGGGTAATCTGATGGCGATGGGCCTTGAGCTTTTGCGTCACCGAGGCTAGCGCCGCCGTTGCCGGGTTGAGCTTGGTCACGGTAAGGCCCGTGGTGCGGGCGATCTTTTCCATGTACTCCTTGCGCTCGTACTCGCGAAGCTTATGGCACTTGAGGCTCTTGGGGTCGACCTCCAGACCCATACCCGTGCCAGACCACTCCTCGGCCTTCGCAATCGCCTCGCCCAGAATGTCCTCACCGCCGATGTTGCGGCATTTATCGCACACGCCCAACGGCAGGTACACGCTCACGTTGGGATAGTCCGCCAGTACCGAGAACCAGGTCTCGGCCGTAATATCGCCCACGCAGGCAACGACAACTTCGTTTTCGCGCGGCATGCGCTTGAGGGCGCGCGTGCAGGTGACGTAGGCGGTCTCGTGGCTCGTAGCCGCCGAGACAATGTCGTCGTAGACGTTTTTGGGCGCCAGGCGCGGCGAGATGATTGCCTCGGTCGGACAGGCAGCGGCGCACAGGCCGCACTTGCGACAGGAGTCGAGGATCTCGATGGAGTCTTCCTCGACCTCGATAGCGTTGACCGGGCACACGTCCACGCACGCGGTGCAGCCGCTCTTTTCGTTTTTGCAGGTCAGGCACGGAATGGTGTTGCCGCGCGGGCGCTCCTTGTAGTCAGCAGGATTCCATTGAGGCGCCGACGGATCGAGTGCATCGGTCACACCGCCAAGCGGGTTTTTAAGAAAGTCGAAACCCTTGCTGATCTCGATAATGTCATCAAACAGATCGTGTTCCTGCGCCATGCGCGGCCCCTCCCTGAGCAGTGCAAACAAGCAAGAGATAATGATACGCTATCGGCCCACGCCTCGGGCAAATTATACGCGGAGCATCTTTGCGGCAGATAGCCTATGGCCTATCGCCGCCCCGATTGCACAAGGTCAATCAAGCGCCAAGCTATGCCTCGCACATGAGCTGCACGAGCTTCTGTTTGGTCACCTTGGCCTGCTCGTTGGCCATATTACGCTCGTTTCTAAAGACCGCATTTGCAACACCCTGCAGGTCGGCATCGGAAATCTCGCCAAGGCCCAGCTCCTCGAGCGTCGTCGGCAGACCAACGCGCTGGCAAAACTCGAGCACCTGATCAAGCTCGGGCGCACGCTCCAGGCGCAGCTGCACCACCAGGCCAAATGCCACGGCCTCGCCATGCATGGCCTTGCACTCGGGCAGAATCGTCAGACCGTTGGCGATGGCATGCGCCAACGCCAAGCCACCGCTTTCAAAGCCGACGCCCGAGAGCAGAATATTGCACTCGATCAGACGCTCAACCGCCGGCGATATACGTCCCTTTTTGAGATCGCGCTTGGCAGCGACGCCGCACTCCATGAGCGTGTCGTAGCAGGCGCGAGCCGCGACCAGAGCCAAGTGCCCCGGCTCGCCACCGTGCTCGTTGGTACCGTGCGCCGCAGCGCACGAACGCGCCTCGAAGTACGTTGCCAGTGCGTCGCCCATGCCAGCGACCGTCATACGCAGTGGGGCTGCCGCGACCACGTTGGTATCGACCACGACCAGGTCTGGATTCTTCTCGAGCATCAGGTAGTGGTCGAACGACCCATCCTCGTGATACAGCACCGAAATCGCGCTGCACGGACCGTCCATCGAAGCCGCCGTGGGGCATACGCACAACGGCAGCTCGGCATAAAACGCTACTGCTTTGGCGATATCGAGCATTTTGCCGCCGCCAATACCCACCACCATGTCGCAATACTCGGCCTGGGCTTCCTTAGCCATTTCGACAACGGCCTCTTCCGTACACGGACCGTCATAAATCTTAAAGAACGGCTCACTTAGATCTTCGTCCAGAAATCCATCGACAATCTGCTTGCACAGCCGATCCTCGGTGCCCTGGTCAAACAAGACATAAGCAGCGCAGCCCAACCATGACAAATACCTGCCCTGACGCGAAAGTTCGCCCGGCCCCTGAACATACCGGCCGGGACCGCCATAAACCATGGGAAGCGCCATACGAGAATCCGCCCTTCATCAAACAACGATTAGTGCAAAGTAACCTGATCCCTTTGCACCATAGCAAAAAGGGCCCCGCGCATTGAGCGCGAGACCCCTTGCAAGACAGTGGGAGTCGATTAGAAATCGATGTCGGTGTCGTAGTAGCAGGCCTTGAGGATCTTCTC
>CAUADW010000124.1 GCA_958427895.1 uncultured Collinsella sp. | reverse complement strand
AGCGCATGCTCGATGCCGGCTGCCTGCCCATGGGCAAGGCCAACATGGACGAGTTTGCCTTTGGCAGCTCCACCGAAAGCTCGGCGTTCCACCGCACCAACAACCCCTGGGATACCGAGCGCGTGCCCGGCGGCTCTTCGGGCGGCTCCGCTGCCGCCGTCGCCGCGGGCGAGGTCGCGCTATCGCTGGGCTCGGACACCGGCGGCTCCATTCGCCAGCCGGCGTCGCTGTGCGGCGTGGTGGGCTTTAAGCCCACGTATGGCGCCGTGAGCCGTTACGGCGTTGTTGCCTTTGGCTCGTCGCTCGACCAGGTGGGCCCCTTTGGCCGCACGGTCGAGGATGTCGCGCTGGCCATGAACGCGCTTACCGGCGCGGGCCACGATCCGTACGACTGCACCAGCCAGGATTGCGCCGTTGACTTTACCGAGCATCTCAACGACAGCATCGAGGGTAAGCGCGTGGGCATCATCCCCGCGTTTATGGAGGCCGAGGGCCTGACGCCCGAGGTCAAGGCTGCTGTTCAGCGTGCCGCCCAGGTGCTGCAGAACCAGGGCGCCGAGCTGGTCGAGGTCGACCTGCCGCACCTGGATGCCGCCATCGCCGCCTACTACGTCATCGGCCCGGCCGAGGCGTTCTCCAACCTGGCCCGTTTCGACGGCATTCGCTACGGCTATCAGGAGGAGGGTTGCGCCAACCTGTCCGACCAGAGCTCGCTTTCGCGCGCCCACGGCTTTGGCGCCGAGGCCAAGCGCCGTCAGATGCTCGGTGCCTACCTGCTGAGCTCGGGCGTGTACGACAAGTACTACTATGCCGCGCAAAAGGCCCGCACGCTCATCACGCAGGATTACGACGCCGCGTATGCCAAGATGGACACCATCCTCATGCCTGCCTCGCCGCGCACGGCCTTTAAGTTTGGCGAGATCAGCGATCCCACACAGATGTACCTCTCCGATCTGTACACCATTTCGCTCAACATTTGCGGCAACGGCGGTATTTCGGTGCCGCTGGGCCTGGGCGAGGATACTCAGCTGCCTGTTTCTGCCCAGCTGGTGGGTCCGGCGTTTAAGGACCGTCAGCTGCTCACGTTTGCCCGCGCCCTGGAGCGCGGCTTTGCCGATGCCGCCACGGGTGCGCCCGCGCTTTCCGTCGCGCCCGATTTTGCCGGGAAGGGAGGCGAGCTGTAATGAAGGAGCTTTCCGAGGTCCTGCAGGATTGGGAGGCCGTGATCGGCCTGGAGATCCATACCGAGCTCACCGCACTCGATACCAAGATGTTCTGCAACTGCAGGCTCAGCCACGATGACGAGCCCAACGCCAACGTGTGCCCGGTGTGCCTGGGCCTGCCCGGCGCCCTGCCGGTTCCCAACAAGCGCGCCATCGAGAGCATCGTCAAGGCCGGTCTCGCCACCAACTGCGAGATTCAGCGCCACTCGATGTTCTACCGCAAGCACTACTTCTATCCCGACATGGCCAAGAACTTCCAGACCACGCAGGGTCCGGTCGCCTTTGCCATGTACGGTCACCTGGACCTGGACGTGACCGGTCGCGGTGCCGCCGAGCGCCCCGACTGCGCGTTTGGCGAGGCCGAGGCTCAGAGCCTGGCGAGCGCCTCGGCCAACGCCGAGGGCCTGTCCACGTCCATGACGTCGACCATGCGCGAGGGTAACCAGCGCGCCGGTCACCTGGCCAGCTACGATGCGTCCAACCTGCAGATGCCCGAGCGTCGCGAGGACGGTTCCTACACGGTGCCCATTCGCATCCTGCGCATCCACATGGAGGAGGACGCCGCCAAGATGGTGCACGTGGGAGGTGCCGAGGGCCGCATTACCGCCGCGGCTGAGTCACTCGTCGACTACAACCGCTGCGGCACGCCGCTGATTGAGCTCGTCACCGAGCCCGACCTGCGCACGCCTGAGGAGGCTCGCCTGTTTATGGAGAAGCTCCGTCGTATCTTTGTGACGCTGGGCATTTCGGACTGCTCCATGGAGAAGGGCTCCATGCGCTGCGACGGCAACGTGTCGCTGCGCCGCCGTGGCGAGACCAAGCTGGGTACCAAGACCGAGCTTAAGAACCTCAACTCGTTTAAGAGCCTGCATGACGGCCTTGCCTACGAGATTTGCCGTCAGGCCGAGGTGCTCGAGGAGGGCGGCATCATCTATCAGGAGACCCGCCACTGGGAGCCCAGCCGCAAGCGCACCGTGGTCATGCGCGTCAAGGAGACGGCCGACGACTATCGTCTGTTCCCCGACCCCGATTTGGCGCCGTTCGATCTGGACGATGAGTTCATCGACCGTTGCCGAGGCGAGATCCCCGAGCTGCCCGATGCCAAGCGTGCCCGTTTTGAGACCGACTTTGGCATTAAGGCGGCCGATGCCGAGCAGATTGCCGGCGACCCCGAGTTTGCCGAGTTCTTTGAGGCCGCCGCTGCCGGTATGGCTGGCAAGGAGGCCCAGACGGTTGCAAACTTGCTGGTGAACGAGATGATCGCCTATCTTAAGGGCGCGGGCGTGTCGCTCGCCGAGTCCGGCATTGCGCCGGCTCAGGTGGCAGCGCTGGCCAAGCTGCTGGCGGCCGATGCCATCAGCTCCAACCAGGCGCACGAGGTCTTTGAGGCCATGGCCCAGACCGGCGACGACCCCAACAAGATCGTCGACGAGCGCGGTATGCGTCAGGTGAGCGATGCCGGCGCGCTGCAGCCGATTGTGGACGAGGTGCTGGCAAACTGTACCGATCAGGCGCAGCAGTATCGTGACGGCAACCAGAAGGTCATCGGCTTTTTGGTGGGCCAGTGCATGAAGGCGAGCCGCGGCAAGGGCAACCCGAAACTCTTCAACGAGTTGCTGAGAACGTCGCTCTCGTAAGCGGGAACCCGGGAGCCCCGGCAGGGCGGGTGCTTCCTCAAAATTTCAAACAGTCCTGCGCAAGACGAAGGCCACATTTAGTGGCCTTCTTTGCGTGTGGAACTCATTTTGAGCAAGCACCCGCCCTGCCGGGGCTCCCGGGTTCTGTGACGACTCGGCCGTTCGGGTCAGGTGGGCTGGATTGAATTTGGTGAATGAGGGCGCCGTTGGCGCCCTCATTTTTTGTGGATGTTGAAAACGAAGGTGAATACTTTTCCGCGAAGTGAACGACCTATTTTGGACCCCTGAAACATCAACACTTTTCTGGCTAGGTTTCCTGCGGTTTTGTCGAGTTTTCCCTGCGGTTTTGCTGTGAAAAAATGCGGATGCTTCGGGGGCCCAATTTTGCTCGTTCACTTCGCGGAAAACCATTCACCTTCAATTTGCTGGAGGGAAGAGGGCCTCCTCTTTGGCGTCACGGATGTGCATCGCGGCGGGCGGATCGCCAGAAGCCGGCTGTTCCGCACCTTAAGATTTCCAAAGAATTAACCTTTGTTGACCTCAATAGTTAGATAAACTAAATTATTTTCCAAAAGTGTGCTCGAGCAAACTTGTTTACTCGAGTGCTGAGGCACCGTGCCGCGTCCAATGCGGCAAAAGGGAGAAGCAACATGAAGAAGTCGACGTTCAATACCCTGCTTGTCGGTGGCGGTTTTCTGCTTGGCACGGCCGGCATCAAGCTGCTTACCAGCGCTCCGGTCAAGAATGCCTGCGTGCAGGGTATCGCGTGCGGCATGCGCATCAAGAACGGCTACCAGGACATG
>CAUADW010000123.1 GCA_958427895.1 uncultured Collinsella sp. | reverse complement strand
TTTGAGCGATATGGGGCCGTCTGTTGATTGGGGACAGACTAAATGAGCGTTTTCACGCATTTAAGTCTGTCCCCAATCAACATTGCTGCGGCACTTTGCTCGGCTAAAGCGTACAATAGCGCCTATGCGAAAGGGGAACAGATGATCAACGAAACGATGTATGCTCGCGGTGCGGAAAGCTCCATCATCCGTGAGATTTTTAGCTATGGCCTTGAGCGCAAGGCGCAGATCGGTGCGGAAAACGTATTTGATTTTTCGCTGGGCAATCCGAGCGTTCCGGCACCCGCTGCTGTGGCGGAGTCCATTAAGAAGGCCCTGGAGCTGCCGAGTGACCAGTTGCACGGCTACACCCCCGCTCCGGGCCTGCCGCAATGTCGAGCAGCCGTCGCCGAATCGCTCAACCGCCGCTTTGGAACGAACTATGAGGGTAAGGACGTCTTTATGACGGTGGGTGCCGCGGCTTCGCTCACCTGCACGCTCAACGCCGTTACGAACCCGGGCGACGAGGTTATTGTTATCGCCCCGTACTTTCCGGAGTATCGCGTTTGGATTGAGAAGGCCGGCTGTACGTGTGTTGAGGCGCTCGCCGATGAAGATACGTTCCAGCTGAGCGTGGACAACGTGCTCAAGGCGATTACCGATAAGACGACTGCCGTCATCATCGACTCGCCCAACAATCCGACTGGTGCCGTATATACACGCAACACGCTGACGCGACTGGCCAATGTTCTGCGCGAGGCCAACGCTCAGCGCGATCCCGAGAATCCGATTATGCTCATCTCGGATGAGCCGTACCGCGAGATCGTGTACGGTGCCGAGGTGCCTTGGGTGCCCTCGATCTACGAGCACACCATCGTGTGCTACTCGTATTCCAAGTCGCTGTCGCTGCCGGGTGAGCGCGTGGGGTGGATCTTGGTTCCCAACACCAATCCGCAGGCTGCCCGTCTGATGCCGACTGTTGCGGGCGCTGCCCGTACGCTGGGTTTTGTATGCGCACCGGCACTCTTTCAGCGCGTGATCATCGATTGCATCGATGAGCCGAGTGATGTCGGGGCCTATGCCCGCAACCGCACGGCGCTCACCGATGCTTTGACGGACTACGGCTATACCTATGTTGAGCCGGACGGTGCTTTCTACCTGTGGGTGAAGGCACTCGAGCCCGATGCGAATGCGTTTTGCGAGCGCGCAAAGAAGTATGAGTTGCTTGCGGTTCCCTCGGACAGCTTTGGTATGCCGGGTTGGTTCCGCCTGGGCTATTGCGTGAGCTACGAAACGATTGTCAATTCGCTACCCGCTTGGAAACAGTTGGCGGACGAGTATCGTTAAAAGTAAAGCGCTCTGCCTACAATGTTTTACGTGAAACGGGGTTTGGTGTTAAGCCGGACCCCGTTGTCATGGACGTTGTGTCTTTGGGATGGAGTGGTTTTACGACTATCGAAGGCTATGCGTACAATGAATATAAGCGACGGCCGTGCCAGATAAGGAGACCTGATGCCCTACCTGCTTTCTTGTGACATTCATACCCATACGATGTTCTCTGCGCATGCATATTCGACCATTGAGGAGAATGTGTACTGGGCGGCAGAGCGTGGTCTGCAGGTGCTCGGATCTGCCGACCATTTGAGCTCTATGGTTACGGCTTGCCCCAATGACCTGCGCAGTTACCAGTTCTTTATCAACCAGGATATCTGGCCGCGCATTTGGAGCGGCGTGCTGGTGCTGCGTGGTGCCGAGGCCGATATCGTTTCGCTGGACGGAAGCCTGTTTGGCGAGGACACTCCTGTCACGCTCGATATTGCCGGCGATTCGTACAGCCGTCAGCATTCGCTGTTCGATTTGGTTACGCGTAATTTGGATTATTTGGTTGCAAGCGTGCATAATCCGCAGATTGCTGAGGGCGCGACGCTGGCCCAGACGACCGAGATGTATATCAATGCCCTGGAGCACCCCAAGGTGTTCATGCTGGGTCACACGGGGCGTTCGGGTGTGCCGTTCGATATCGACGAGGTGCTGTTGGCAGCTAAGGCCAAGCACAAGATTATCGAGATCAACAACCATAGTCTTGAACACGGTGTCGACACTGAGCATTGGGCCGTATGCCGCAAGATTGCCGAGCGCTGCGCCGAGCTGGGCGTGGGCATTGGCGTGTCGACCGATGCCCACATTGGCATGGCCATTGGCAAGCTCGATCACGCGCGCAAGATGCTCGACGAGATTCACTTCCCGCTGGATTTGATCGTGACGCGCGACCGCGAGACGCTGCTGCGCGAGATGGCGGCAGCCGGCGTGTGCGATCTGCGCAATGGGATGTAGCGGAGTTTATAAACCAAGCGAAGGGGGCGGCCCAGGCGGGTCGCCCCCTTTCTTGTCCCAAAAATCTACTGAGGTTGGTTAGCGGCGTTCGAGGACCGCTACGGTTTCGGTGTGGTCGGTGTGAGGGAACATGTCGA
This sequence comes from uncultured Collinsella sp., assembly GCA_958427895.1. Classification (GTDB taxonomy): domain Bacteria; phylum Actinomycetota; class Coriobacteriia; order Coriobacteriales; family Coriobacteriaceae; genus Collinsella. The sequence continues at coordinate 1,287 of CAUADW010000123.1, read as the reverse complement.
CGGGCGTGATCTTGAGCAGGCAATAGCCTCCGTCGAGGAGCTGATGCAGGTCGCGCTCTTGAGTTACGGGGTTGCAGCTGATATAGGTGATGCGGCGCGGCTTAAGCGCGCAGGCAGCTTCGAGGAACTCGGGCGTGGAGCCGGCGCGCGGCGGATCGATGGAAAGGACATCGACCCGCTCGTTGTTATCGGCGGCATCCAGGATGTAATCGGTGGCGTCGTCGGCCATAAACCAAGCGCTGCGGGTGAGGCCGTTGAGCTCGGCATTGCGGCGTGCGTCGGCAATGCCCGCCGGGTTGCGCTCCACGCCGAGCAGCATAATGCCGATACCCTTGTTCTGGGCATCTTTAGCTGCGCAAAGACCGATGGTACCGCTGCCACAGTAGGCATCCATGAGCACATCGCCCTGGTGCAAATCCATGCCGTCGATAGCGAGCTGATAGAGCAGCTCGGTCTGTTGCGGGTTGGTCTGATAAAACGCGGTGGGGGAGATGTCGAATTCGCAGCCGAGCAGCTGGTCGCGCATGCACTCGGCGCCATATACAATGCGGGTTTCCTCGCCGAGGATGGCGTTGCCGGGACGTCCGTTGATGTTTTGGGCGACGGTGACGATGCGCGGATCGAGTGCGGCGACAGCCTCAAAGAACTCCTGCGCATGCGGCAAGTCGCGCTGAGCGGTCACGAGCGTGACCATGACCTGGTCGGTACGCCAGCCGCAGCGGACGACGGCATAGCGGAGCAAACCAAGATGCTTGTCCTCATTAAAGGCGGGAATATGCAGCCGCTCAGCTTCGCGTGCGATGCCGTTGAGGATCTGACGGGCACCCGGTGCCTCGACAGGACACTCGGGTACGGCAACGATCTTGTGCGTGCCGCGCTCAAAGAAACCGCAACGGACGGCGCCCTCCTTACCGGGAGCAAAGGGAGTGGCAGCCTTATGACGAAAGCCACGCGGCGCAGGATATTTGCCCGGGTCGCCCAGGGTGACACCCATGCCACGAATGGGATCTACAGCAATGCCCTCACGCTCACAAAGCGAAGCAAAAAGCTCCTCCATAGCAGCCTGCTTGGCGGCGAGCTGCTTCTTATAAGGACGATTGAGCGCCGTACACCCACCGCAAGCTTTCATGATCGAACAGGGAGACTTGGGGTCCACAGCCTTACGCGCAGACGAAACCTGATCTTTATGCGAGCGCTTGGAGCGAGTCTGAGATGCCTTATCCTCGTTCCGACGAGAGCCGGGACGCTTGGCCTTAGCCTTGCCCTTGGCCGACTTACCCTTCGCGT
>CAUADW010000122.1 GCA_958427895.1 uncultured Collinsella sp. | reverse complement strand
TTGACTATCGAGAGGATCTGCCATGGAGCGCATCGCCAGCTTTTCCGTTGATCATCTGCTGCTTGAGCCCGGCGTGTATGTGAGCCGCATCGACCGCGATCCGGCGACCGGTGCCGCCGTCACCACGTTTGACCTGCGCCTGACCACGCCCAACAAGGAGCCGGTCATGAACACGGCCGAGTGCCACACCATCGAGCACCTGGGCGCGACGTTCCTTCGCAATCATGCCGAGTGGTCGAGCCGCATTGTCTACTTTGGCCCCATGGGCTGCCGCACGGGCTTTTACCTGGTTGTCTTTGGCGAGCTGACGAGCGAGAAGGTCTTGCCGCTCGTCCGCGAGCTGTTTGAGTTTGTCGCCGGCTTCGAGGGCGATGTCCCCGGTGCCGCCCCCGGGGAGTGCGGTAACTATCTGGACCAGAACCTCCCCATGGCTAACTGGCTCGCGCGCCGCTACCTCGACCGCGACCTGGCCGATATCGACGAGAAGCACCTGCACTATCAGCAGGCGTAAGAGCTTTATCGCCCAAAACGCGCGCATTGGGCGCCTTCGCTTATGCGGGGGCGCCTTTTTGTTGATTGGTCGGGACGAGCGTTCAAAATCGCTCATGTTTGTTCTAGAATGTTCGTATAGTCACATTTACGAACAGGAGTGAACATGCATATCTATTCTGTTTCCGATCCCGAGTTCAAATCCTATGGCAACGTTTGGGATAACGTTTCGTCCGAGCTCACGTCGCCCGTGCTCGAGGCGCTCTCTGCCACGCCCATTCCCGAGGGCAGCAAGTACGTAGCAAGTGCGCCGGAGCTCGAGGACGTCAAGGATGCCGACAAGCTTGGCTTTCTCATGTTTGGTGGCCGTCCGTTCCAGCTGGGCTGGTGCAACGGCCACAACACGCGTCTCAACTGCCTGGAGTACCACCGCGCGAGCGAGTTCAACCTGGGCGCGCGCGACTTTATTCTGCTCGTGGCGCATCGCTGGGAGATCGAGGACGGCAAGCTCGACACCGCGTGCGTCAAGGCGTTTCGCGTGCCGGCGGGTACGGTCGTCGAAGTCTTCAACACCACGCTCCACTACACGCCGTGCATGGTCGACGACGGTGGCTTCCAGGTGATGGTGGCGCTGCCCGCCGGCACCAACGGCCCGCGCCCCGAGGTCGCGGCCGACATGCCTGCGGCCGGCGACAGCTACTGCTACTGGAAGGCCGACAAGTGGGTCCTCTGCCATGCTGACAGCCCCAAGGCAGCCGAAGGCGGCTACGTAGGCCTCATCGGCAAAAATCTCGACATCACCGTGGACTAGCGCATCGCCCCAAACCACCACAAAGGTGCCTGTCTCCTTTGCGGTGGTTTGGGGCGGGCGGATATCGGGAAGTGCCAGACGGGGGAGGCTGCCGGGCGCCTTGCCGTCTGCGGATTTTGGGACATGCGGCCCGCTTTTTCGACCCATCTGTCGGTACACTAAAAGCACTATGGGTACCCGCGAGCGACATATCGGCCACGCGGCCGCCCGATCCGCTCCCGTGGCGGATCCCAGGGGCGGCAGGCTCTTCGCCATGCCGCGATTCCTTGTTGGCATAACACATCAGGTGTACCGCCACCGCGTCTTTGCTATCGCCGGTGTCATCACCGCGATGTTCCTCATGCTTTTGGCAGTCTTGCCGGCACTGTTCGCCTTCGACCCCAAACTTTCTAACGCCGTGCCAGCCTATGGCGGGGTGTCCGAAGAGGTCGTGGATGCGCTCGCCCACTCGAGCTCTCTCCCGCTGCTTGTCGCCGCAATTATATTTTCGATCTGGGGCGTATCGGTCTATCTGCGCTGTTTGGACTATGTGCTGCGCCGCCGCCTTGTTGCCGTCGCCACCATCTGCGCCCTGTGGATGATCGAAGTCATTCTCAAGTACAAGTCGTTCACGCCGTTCTATGCCACCGTGCTGTGGTACCTGTACTACGTGCCCATGACGCTCATTCCGCTGCTCTACCAGTTGTGTGGTCTGCGCCTTGCGGGCCTGGAGCAACACCGCCTGGGTCGCCGCTACTGCGCTGCGCTGTGGATTGTGGCTATCCTGCTTATCGGATTTGTGCTCACCAACGATTTTCACCAGCAGGTCTTCCACTTTGACCGTACAAGCGACACCTGGAGCAACGATTACACGTACGGCTGGGGTTATTTCGCCGTCCTCGTGTGGACGGCCTTTAACTTTGTGGCCTTTTTTATCCTGGTGGGCCGGTCCTCGTCCTTTCGCATCCAACGTTTCTCGGGCACAGCGGCGCTCGTGCTGCTGGGCGGTGCGTTCTTTGCCATCTCATATGCGTTGCGTGTGCCCTGGGCATGGAGGCTCAACTTCTCGCTCGTCTATTGCGTCTTGTGCGTGGTGGCGATGGAAATCTGTCTCGATTGCGGTGTCGTTCCGTCATATCACGACATCGCCGGCATTTTCGACACCTTGCCGCTTGACCTCAAAGTTCTAACGCGCGACCTGCAGGAAGTCTATGCCACGCCAGTGTCAAAGCCAATGCCGGTAGGCGTGCGCGAGGAGTTGCGGACCCAGGCGCACAGCCGCGCCCATGCCTTTGCCGTGGCGTCCGATCCCGATGTGATGTACCGTGCCTTTCCACTGCTGGGCGGATCGGCCCTGCTTGCCCAAGACGTGTCGGATCTCAACGAGCTTAACCGTGAACTGGCACATCGTCGTATGGAGCTGCAGCGTCAAAATGAGCTGCTCGCCGCCGACTACGACCTTAAGACGCACCTGGCAGATCAAGAGGCCGAGACCTTGCTGGTCCAAGACGTGGACCAGGCGCTTGCCCGCGCGCTCGAAGGGATGTACGACCTGCTGAGCTCGCTGCCGCCGTTGACCGACGAGGCGTCTTCACATGAGCGTTACCGCATGTTGCAGCGCGCCAAGATGCTTGTCGCCTATTGCAAGCGCAAGGGATCGCTCACGTTGGCGCAGCACGGGGAGAGCGGTTTTGATCGCGACCGCATTCAGCTCATTGCCAACGAGCTCGCAAGCGACCTGCGCACCATCGATATCGATTGCGCCTCGATTATCGCCATACGGCGCCCGATGCACGCCAGTACGGTAAGCGCCCTGTACGACTGCGTGTATGACTTTGCGTTTTTTGCCTACACCACCGACCATCCGGCGCTTATGTATCACTTGGGCGACCATGACCGATGCAGTGTCGAGCTGCGCGCCACGCTTTTTTCCAACGATGATGCAGATCTTTCGCAGACGCCCGCTGCGCAAGAGCTCGAAAGCGCTCTGCAAGGGCGCAACGTGGCATACCGCCTTGAGGGCGAGCCCGGCCAGCTGCGCATGATCGTCTTGATGCCGCGGGCGGGTGAGTGACGATGCAGATTTCGCTCATCCTTCCCCAAATCGTTGCGCTCGATGTTGTCTTTGCCTTGGCTGCGTGTCTGCAGACGATTCACGTCCCGCTCATCGCATCGCGCCGCTCGTCCTATAACCGTAAGGTGATTTGTGCCTACGAGGCGAGCCTTGTGCTTCACCTAGTTATTTCGGCGCTCATCTTGTTCGCGTCGTCTGGCTCATATCTGGTGGCGCCGCTTGACGTTTGTGCCAGGGCAATGGGCGGAGCGCTGTGGCTCAATGCCGCAATCTTTGCCTACGGCGTGGTGCTTATGGTGCGTTATCGTCGCCCCGTCATGCTGGCCGAACTGTTGCTCGTTGCCGCCGTGACGCCGCCGGTAGTTTTTGCCATGGGCTCGGCGTGGACCGTTGTCCTTATCGCAGAGGGAGCGTTCT
>CAUADW010000121.1 GCA_958427895.1 uncultured Collinsella sp. | reverse complement strand
TCAGCGCGATCCCCCGTGGGTCTGGCAACGAGAAGGGCATCAGCGATTTCCTGGTCGCGTTTGCCAAGGAGCGCGGTCTCGATGTGTATCAGGACGAGGTCTACAACGTTATCATTCGCAAGCCCGCATCTGCCGGCGCCGAGAATGCCCCGACCGTGATGCTGCAGGGCCACATCGACATGGTGTGCGACAAGCTGGGCTCCGTTGAGCACGACTTTACGACTGATGGTATCGACCTGGTCGTCAAGGACGGCGTCCTCACCGCTAACGGCACCACTCTGGGCGCCGACAACGGTATTGCCGTCGCTCTGATGCTTACCGTGCTCAACGACGATTCGATTGCCCATCCGGCCCTCGAGTGCGTGTTCACCACCGACGAGGAGACTGGCCTGGTCGGCGCCGAGACGCTCGACAAGTCCCAGATTAGCGCCCGCACCATGATTAACCTTGACTCCGAGGAAGAGGGCGTTGCCACCGTCAGCTGCGCCGGCGGCGTCGTCGTTACCTACACCTGCCCCATCGTGCGCGAGCACAAGACCGGTAGCACCCTCACGCTCGACATCTCCGGCCTGCTGGGCGGCCACTCCGGCAGCGATATCAACCTGGAGCGCGGCAACGGCAACCTCATCATGGCCCGCATCATCGACTGCCTGATGGTCGCCGGCGAGCCCGCCATCGTTAGCTTTAACGGCGGCACCAAGGACAACGCCATCAACCGTGAGTGCAAAGCTGTTCTGGTCTACGCCGACCACGCTGCCGCCGAGGCCGCGGCCCAGATCGCAAAGGGCATCATCGCCGACGTTACTGCCGAGCTCGAGGTCTTTGACCCCGGCTTTACCTGCACCGTCGAGATTGCCGACGACGCCGAGGTCGAGGCCATGGACGAGAAGTCCGCGCTTGCCCTCATCCGTGCCCTGCGTCTTGCCCCTAACGGCGTGATTCGCCGCAACGTCGCCACCGACGGCTCCGTCGAGGTTTCCTCCAACATCGGTGTGGTTGCCACCTCTGACGACCAGGTCAAGATCATGCTGTCCCCGCGCTCCTCGATCACCTCGCTGCAGAACGAGTTCAAGGACCGCCTGCAGACGCTTGCCGATGTCCTGGGCTTCGACGCCAAGTTTGAGTTCGAGTATCCCGGCTGGAGCTATGCCGAGCATTCGCCGGTCCGCGACATCTTTGTCGAGAGCTATCGCGAGCTCTTTGGCTCCGAACTGCGCATCGAGTCCATTCACGCCGGCCTTGAGTGCGGCCTGTTTGCCGAGGCCCTGCACGGCCTGGACGCCATCGCCGTGGGTCCGACGCTCTCCGATGTCCACACCCCGGACGAGAGCATGGAGCTCGCTTCTGCCGAGCGCTTCTACGAGCTGCTCATCGACGTCCTCAAGCGCCTCGCTGCGTAAAGGTCGCGCTGGCAGCAGTCCGAGCCACGTGCTAGCAGATTGCAAATGACATTACGAGAGGGGGCACCCGGTCTTTTGCGACGGGTGCCCCCTCTCTTTTGTTTGAAAAATGGGAAATAGTCTGGTGTCTAGTCCATTTCTGCCTTGATGAGGTCGAGGGTGCGCTGGCAGTTTTCACGGACGGGGCCGAGCATATGCTCGCGCAGGTCCGCCATGCCGGGCAGGTCGGCGTATTCGTCCATGACCTCTTCCATGCAAACGGGCACCTCGTAGGCGAGGTCCATCATGGTCGCAAAGCAAAACTTCTCGGATAGCCCGGCATCGGTAAGCGCCGCCTCCAGCACGGGGTCGCCCATACCGTGGTATCGGCGGATAGCGCCTGGACCGATGCGCCCCACACGATTTTCGCCGCCAACGCTCATGGCAAGGCGCGCCCGGCGGCGCATGCGCTCATACGCCAAACCCGACGCGACATCGTACATTCGAGCCATCATGGCTGCGCCGTCGTTTCCAAGGAGCAGGGAATAGTTTTTCGCGTGCGCATCCGGTGCGCCGATAATGGCGTTGAAGAACAGTATCTGCGTAAACAGATACAGGTTAAGTTGATGGTGGCTCGTATTTACGAGGAGCTCTTGAATGTCGCGGGTGGTCGGGCCGCCGTCTGCTGTGTACTTTTGGGCGGGCATCACCCCAAGTGCCTGACAGAGGTCTTCTTGATGTAGGCGCCTGATCATTCCGTCTTCGACTTTCACGCGGTCATAGCGCTCAACAATGAGGGCAGGTTCGTCCTCAAACATACGATATTCGACGTTTGCCGTTGCGATACCGGCGCGCTGGGCGCTTTTCATGCAGACAAACTCATTGAGAGCCTCGAGTTTAAATCCGATAACGCCATTTTTGAAAATATGCGTTGTGGGCGAGGAGCCCATGCATTCGCACCAGCGGCCGTTTATGAACGCGAGCGCGAACTTGCCCTGGTTGCCTCCAAGTGACCAACTTTCATCTAGACCCATCCACGATGCATCGCGGTCATCTCTGATCGACTTGAGACGGAGAGCAATTTCGTGGTCGTCTATAGGGCGGTAGTCGCCAGCGCGATGCAGGACGGCGTCGGCATCTTCTTCGGCACAAAACTGCACTCCGCCCGGACAGTCGAGTCCGATATGGCTGAGCAACGCAACGGGATTGTTGGGCCTAACGTTGAATTCGGCGGCAATCGCTTTTCGTTGGTCCTCGCTGTCGGGTAGAAGGCCAAACAAGTACGGATTCATGACCTGTTGGCCGTATGTGCGATTTGATACGGGTATGTTGGTCGATAGGGTTGGCCCGTCATAGTCATGATCGTAGGTAAAGCTGATAAGACCGTTCTCATCTTGCGTGAGCGTTCCCGCAGGTACGCCGCAAATAATGGTCCGAAGTGATGTTCTGGCCATTGGCTATTTCCCTTCGGGCTTGGTTTGGTTAGATGCGTTTGCGGCAATCGAGACTCCGAGATTGGACATGGCGAAATCGGCGAAGGCCCTGTCGTAGAGCTCGGACGTAAAGGGGACATCTGCGAGAGCCGGAACGGCTGCGCTGCGACGGTTGCGATGGTGAAAACGTTGAGCGTGATGGCGCCTGGGGGTACTACGAGGTTGCAAATCAGCATGCGGGGCGTCGACTGGTTGCTCGTTTTTCGATTCGTCGATATCCCCTTGAGCGGCGAGTGCCAGTCCAAGAGCACCGAAAACTGCCAGCAGCTTGTCGAGCCGAATGCCCGTGGCATCTCCCAGCTCGAGCGATGCGAGCAGGCGCTCCGAAACACCGGCTTTTTTAGCGAGGACGGCACGGGTGATCCCTTGCGCCTCGCGTGCCTGACGCACGTAGATGCCAGCTTGGCGCGGTGTGGTGATGGGAAGGATATCCACGGCGATCTCCTAACGTGCAGACTTTTGCATATCAGTATGACATGCAAAAGTCTGCATGAAAAGGCCTCATGCAAAACTCTGCATGAGGCCTCATACGGACGTTTAGTTTTGAAGGGTGTTTTACAGCACCAAAACCCCCAGGTGCTCCAGCAAAATCTTGAGGCCGATGAGGATGAGCACGACGCCGCCCACGATGGTGGCGGGTTTTTCGTAGCGCTCGCCAAAGGTGTGGCCGATCGCTACGCCGGCGACGGAGAAGATAAACGTTGTGACTCCGATAAGCGATACAGCGGGAACGATGTCAACCGAGAGCGCAGCAAATGAGATGCCCACGGCCAGGGCGTCGATTGAGGTGGCGATAGCCAGAATCAGGTACTCACCCAGGTCAATCTTTTCGGCATCCTTGCCGTCGCTCTCGTCCTCATCCTCGTCTTCGGTAAAGGCCTCCCACAGCATTTTGCCGCCGATAAAGGCCAAAAGGATAAAGGCGATCCAATGGTCGATGGGTCCGATGATGCTCATGAATTGACTGCCGAGCGCCCATCCGATTACGGGCATGCCGGCCTGGAAGCCGCCAAAGAACAG
>CAUADW010000120.1 GCA_958427895.1 uncultured Collinsella sp. | reverse complement strand
TCGCGCGCCTGAGCCTCCTCGGGCAATATGTCCCGGAATCCCCACGGTGTGGCCGTCATCTGGTGAGCCTCCTCATGCTGTGCTTCGTATAGAACAGAAGACCGGCATAGCTCCGCCGGTCTTCTGGGTACTTTAGCATACTAGAGTGCTTGCGGGGAAAATCCGTCGTAGCCGCTCACACCGTATTCATTTGGAAACATAGGGTAGGTTGCCGCAACCCAACCCCACCTAGGCGCCAATCGCACGACGATACTCTGCCATTACCTGCGCATCGGCAGCTGCGGGGTCGGCAAAATAGCGCCAGTCATAGGTCTCGGCCGAAACAACTCCGCGATAGCCGCGCGCCACCAGCCTATCCAGGTCGGCGCGCATATCGCGGTCGCCGTCACCCCAGGCAAGATGCGTCGTGCCATCTGCCGCAACATCGACAAAATGCACGTGGGCGACATCATCGCCAAGTAGATCGAAATAATCGTCGATGGTATCCCCCGCCACCGCCATAGCGCCCATATCCAGACACGCCTTAAGTGCCGGATGATCAACTGCCTCGATCATGCGCTTCGTGTCGGTCGCCGAGTTCACGATTATCGACTCAACCGGCTGTAGGGCCTCGAGCACCAGCCGCACGCCGCGTTCTCCCGCATGCTCGGCAATCGCACGCAGCATCGAGGAGCTGCGACCCCACGCGTCCTCGATCGGCTCGTTCAAAAATGCCCAGCCGCTCGAAACCATGACCTGCTCGGCTCCAAGTTCCTCCGCAATATCTACAACGTTCTTAAAGTACGCGAGTGTGCGGGCACGCGCCTCATTCCCGCGCGCCGCGATATTCCACGGCTTGGGGTTGTTCTGTTCGGGACAAAGCCCCACAATCCGAACCCCATACCGCTGTGACAGCTCCCGCACCTGCTCGAGCGAATCGTATCCATGGCAATCGACATACAGATGCATCGCCCCGGTCCAAAGCTCGCAACACGTATAGCCCGAGGCCGCTGCCGAAGAAAAGAATTCCTCAAGGTCAAAATAACGATGGCTGATATTCATGACGGCAAGCTGCGGATACTCCATCTTGTCCACCTTTCGGCAAAAGGGCGCCGCAGCACAGTGTGCGCGACGCCCCCCTCTTACATTGTTCTCATTATGACGGATACTCTACTGGACACCAAGCACTCCAAAGAACGCGCCGGCGATACTCACGAGCAGGATTACGAGCATGATGAGCAGCGGATTCATCTTCTTCTTGAGCATGAGATAGACAATTCCAAACAGCCCCATCGTGACAAAGCCCGGGAAGATTCCGTTGAGCAGCTCGGCGAGCGTCTGGGCACCATCGCCTGCGCCGACCATGAGCGGAATGTCCACGGTGACCATCTCCATGGTCATAGCACCGATCACCATGGCGCCCATGATGGAGGCCATCTTGACGATCGTGTCCATAATGCCCGATTCCTGGACCTTGCTGATCATGTCCGAGCCAAAGCGATATCCCACAAACGTCAGCAGGTAACGGATGATGTAGTGAGGGACGTTGAACACGAGCAGGAACAAAATCGGGCCAAGAATAGAGCCCTGCAGTGCCAGCGACGTGCCTACACCCGTTGCCAAAATTCGCAGCGTGCCCCAGTAGAAGGCATCGCCCACGCCGGACAGCGGTCCCATCAAAGCAAGCTTGACATTAGAGATCGCGCTCGTGTCAAAGCTATCGTCAGTAGCGTTGACCTCCTCCATTGCAGCGGCGATGGACATGGGAAGCGTCGAGATGTACGGCGTGACGTTATAGAGCTCCATATGGCGCTTAAGGGCGGCCTTAAAGTCCGCATCCTGCGGATACAGCTTGCGAAGGATCGGCATAAGGGCCCACATAAAGCCGATATGGCCCATACGCTCGTAGTTCCAGGAATGCTCATAGGGAATCGAGCGCCAGAACAGCTTCTTAAGGTCTGCGCGGGAAATCAGCCCGTCGTAAGAAGACTCAAACTTAAAACTCATCGAACCCACTCCCAATCGCAGGATCCTCGGTTGCCGCTGCGGGCTGCTCCGCTTTTTTCTTATCACCCAAAACCGTCATCGCGACGACGATGATCGCGGCAAAGATCGCCACACCCGTCGTGCTAATGCCAAAGTAGGCGACGAGGAAGAAGCCAGCGAAGAAGAACGGAGCCACTGTTTTGTTCATAATCATCTGCGCCAGCATCGCAAAGCCGAGTGCGGGCAAGAAGGCGGCGGCGACATCCATGCCGGTCTGAACGAAATCGGGGATGATGTTGAGCAGGCTGGCAACAGCATCGGCACCAAAGAAGAATGCCAGGGGAATAATCAGCAGGCCGCACCAGCTCTGTGCGTAACCGGCGATGAGCATGTTGCGCGTGATGGCCTTGGTGTCTCCGTCCTCGACGTTTTTGTCGATACGGTGCACCAGCAGCAGCATGACCGGTTGGCCCAGGGCCGTGTCGAGCGCCAGAACGATCGTGGCGATAGGAATACCCAGGGTCAGGGCCGCCGAAGCGTCCGCGACGGCCTGCATGGCAAGAGATACGCCCAGGATAGTGCCGGAAATCGTATCGGGCGGGTTATAGGCGCCGACCGAGATGGCGCCGACCATGGCAAGCTCCATCGTGGCGCCCATAATCGTGCCGGTCACCATGTCGCCCATGACAAGGCCAACCAGAGGTCCGAGCACGATCGGGCGCTGGAGGTAGCTCGTGCCCGTCAGCCACTCGGAATAACCCAAAAGGGCAATCAGGAAAATCAGGATTGTCTTGATAACCATGACGGCCCCTAACCGATGACCTTCGCAGCGTCAGTCTTCGCATCTGCCGGAATCATCTGAATGAACAGTTCATAGCCCTCGTCGAGCAGTTCCTTCACGTAGGCCTCGTTCTCGGGCGTGAGGAACACGCTCGTCGAGACCTGGCGGGCATTCTCGCTAAAGGCAACGTTGCCGAGGTTGATCTTCTTGACTCCCATCGCCTTGGCGACGGCACCGGCCTGCTGAATCGTCTCGCAAACCACGAAGAGTTTGTACTTATCGGTCACACCGCTCTGGAGCGCCTTGACAGCATCCTCGGTGTTTTTGACGACGACCTTGCATCCTTCGGGCTTTGCAAGGGACAGGGCCTGCAGACGAAGCTTGTCATTGAGGACCGTGTCGCTCACTAACAGGATGCAGTCGGCACCCAGAGCCGAGGTCCAGCTAACGGCAACCTGGCCGTGAAGCAGTCGATAATCTACGCGAATCATCTGAATCATGATGTGCTCCTAACGATTAAAACTCATCGAGTTCGGCCTGCCCCAGCAGGTCGTTGACGTACTTGACCTTAGTGTCGTCCGCCTCGACGATTTGACGAATGGCCTCGTCGATCGGAGTGGAATCGGGTACGAACAGCAGCTGAATAAGGAGTGGCAAGTTCATATTGGTCACGAGGTGCGTGTTGGGACGCGTCTGGACGATCTTGGTGAACTCGTTGTTGACGCTGCCGCCGAACAGGTCAGTGCACACGACAACTTCGTCGTCCGCGGCAAAGCCGTCCAGAATCGCTGCAGCCTCCTTGGACAGGTCCTCGTTTCCGTCGACATACATAGAGAGCGCATAGACGTTTTCGCGCTCACCGGAAAGCAGGCCGATGCTCTCGACGATTCCAGACGCGAAATGAGCATGGGACGCCACGATAAACTGCCTCATTCGATTCCCCTTCCTAGCGAATTTCGGCATAAAAATGCCCGGACGCATGCGCCCGGGCAGGGTGCTTCTTGATCAGTAGCTTATTTGTCACCGATTAGTAGTCGAACTGGTGATAGTAGCGGCGATAGTTGAGGTTGTGCTTGGTGACCGTCTCGTAGTAAGCGGCAAGGCGATCGGTGATCAGCGAGGAGAGGATCCACGGAGACACGATGACGCGGAACTCGTCGTCAAGGCCGGGGATCGCGAACT
>CAUADW010000119.1 GCA_958427895.1 uncultured Collinsella sp. | reverse complement strand
CCCTCGTAATCGGTAATGTAGGGCGGCAGCGGCACGTGGCCGGCAGCATGGATGGCCTCGTCGAGCGTGCGCGGCTCGCCGGCAGCATTGCAACCGGCCGGCTCAAAGCGCACCAGACGGCCACCGCGGCTATCGGCGACAAAGTCGATGACCTCGGCCGTCAGCACCACGGGCGCGCCCTCGGGCGCATGGGCGCCACCGGCGCGATACTCAATCTGAGCGCCGGGCTTCAGACGCTTGCCCGGCTTGACCAAGCACTCCCAAACGTGACCCAGCGGGTCAACATCCTCGCGGCGCTTGAGCAGCAGCGTCTCGACCACGCCGCCCGAGCCCGTCTTGCGACCGATCAGGCGGGCCGGCATCACACGCGTCTTGTTAATGACAAGCACATCGCCCGGCTCGATATAGTCGATGATGTCGCGGAAGATGCGGTGCTCAACGGTACCGCCGTGCTCCAACGGCGTTCCCGCTTGAGAGCCCTTACGATCCACCACCAGCAGGCGGCAGGAGTCGCGCGGCTCGGCAGGAGCCTGGGCGATCAGTTCCTCAGGAAGGTTGTAGTCAAAATCATCGGTACGCATAGACACGTCGGATACTCCTTATATAGATAAAGTCCGCTCTACATCCTAGCAGGCTGCCAGCCCAAAAGAACTACTTTTTGGATGCTTTGCGCTCGTCGCGGATGCGGGCGCGGTCCATGGCCGCCTCGACAGCCGAGAAGCGGCAACCACAGTAGTTCTGCCGATACATGCCAAGCTCGCGCGAACGACGCGTGGCCTCGGGATAATACGGGCGAAAATCGCGAATGACCGGGGTGAGCCCATGTGCCGCTGCCAAGCGCTCAAGCACGTCATTACAGGTATCGAACAACTGATACGGCGAGACGGCGAGCGTCGTACCCACAAACTCAAACCCGCGCTCCCGGGCCACCCGGCATGCCTCGGCCAGGCGCAGGGCATAGCACGCGCGACAGCGACGGAGTCGATCGGCGCCCAGCGGGGCCACGCCGGCCTCCCAGCGCTCGCGGTCCTCCCCCGCCTCGATGAGCTCAATGTCGCCGTCGGCACACCACCGGCGCAGCTCGTCCAGGCGGCGCCGCCATTCATCGCGCGGCTGAATATTGGGGTTGGTCCAGCAAATCGTGGGCTCAAACCCCTCCTCGCGCAGCAGGCGAACCGGCTCGAGCGAACACGGCGCACAGCAAGCATGCAGCAGCAACGGCTTCATCAACATCTCCTCCCCCACAATAAGTAGTCTTTTTGGGACGGGGCTATTTTGACTACTTTTGACGTAAAGCAGTCAAAAATACCCATCTCCAAAAAGTAGTCAAAATAGCCCCGTCCCAAAAAGACTACTGACCAAAAAAGCGAACGCCAAAGGACGTGTCCTCGCAGGCGACAATGCGGCGGTCGCGCAGGATGGTCCGCACGTAATACCAGTCGCCCACGCAACCCGACAAATGCAAACCGGCCGCCAAGTAGCACAGCAGCGGATAGCCCGAGAGCGCAAACCCTAGGGCAAACGCCGCCGTCACAACAACCGTCGGCGCCAGGCAAATGACCATGTACCGCCGGCGCGAATACACCACGCCCTCGGCGCAGGCGTAAATCATGCAGGTTTCGAGATTTGCCCCAAAGGTCACCCGAGCACCGGCGGGCGCAAACAGCTTAAAGAACACCGCATGCACCAGCTCGTGCACGGCAAATGACGCCGCCGAAACCGCAGTCAAACCGACTATCCAGCCCAAAACGGCCGTCCAACCGCCCGCGTCAGCCGCATCCAAGTCCGCGGGCCCACCCAGCAGCATAAACACCGGCACCAGGCACACGGCAAATGCGCCGAGCACGACCATCCCCCACACAAAGCAGGCGTGCAGAAAATCCTCGTCCTCAAACGCATGTATGTTGGAAATCTCATTCATAGCATCTTAGGATAGCGCCCCTGCCACGTACCCGTCCGCATGTGCGATAATGTCGAACGATATGCACGAATTGACCACCGCGTCGCCAGGCCTTGCGCCCGGCCGCGCCCTTACTATATGCGAAGGAGTCCCATGGCATCCAAATACTCCATGAACGACCGTCCCAGCTGGCCTCGCCGCGCCATCGTTACCGCCGGCGAGCCCTACGGCAACAAGGGCCTTCACTTTGGCCACGTCGGCGGCGTCTTTGTCCCGGCCGACTTCTTCGCCCGCTTCCTGCGCGACCGCCTGGGCCGCGAGAATGTCATCTTCACCTCGGGAACCGACTGCTACGGATCGCCCATCATGGAGAGCTACCGCAAGCTCAAGGAGAACGAGGGCTACGACAAGTCCATTAGCGAGTACGTCGAGTCCAACCACTCCCGCCAGGCCGCGACCCTCAACAACTACAACATCAGCTGCGACATCTACGGCGGCTCGGGCCTTGAGCCGGCGGCCCAGATCCACAACGAGGTTACCGCCGAGATTATCGAGCGCCTGCACGAGCAGGGCACCATCTCCAAACGCTCCACGCTGCAGTTCTACGACGCCAAGGCCGGCACGTTCCTCAACGGCCGCCAGGTGATCGGCCGCTGCCCCATCCAGGGCTGCAAGTCCGAGAAGGCCTATGCCGACGAGTGCGACCTGGGTCACCAGTTTGAGCCCGAGGAGCTCATCGCACCCAAGAGCCAACTCACCGGCGAGGTGCCCGAGCTGCGCCCGGTCGACAACCTCTACTTCGACCTGCCGGCCTACCTCGACTTTATGAAGACCTATACCGCCAAGCTCGCCCAGAACCCGCAGGTTCGCTCCGTGGTCTCCAAGACCATGGAGGAGTGGCTGCTGCCGGCTCAGCTCTACATCCAGAACAAGTTCCGCGAGGCTTTCGACGCCGTCGAGGACCAGCTGCCCGAGCACACCGTGCTGGAGCCCGAGGGCAACAAGAGCAGCTTTACCGTCACCTTCCCCAGCTGGAAGGAGCGCGACGACGCCCACGCGGTGCTCGCCAACGGCGGCGTGCGCTTCCGCAGCGGCAAGGCGCTCGTGCCCTTCCGCATCACCGGCAACATCGACTGGGGCGTTCCGGTGCCCGAGGTCGATGGCGTCTCCGACGTCACCTGCTGGTGCTGGCCCGAGAGCCTATGGGCGCCCATCAGCTATACGCGCACCGTGCTCGCGCGCGATGCCAAGGCCGCCGGCGTGACCGAGGGGGTCGCCGCCCAGGATGCCGCCCTCATGGGCGAGCCCGCCGCCGATTCCACGCAGGTCCCTGCGCCCACCTACCAGCACAGCTCGCTCGACTGGCGCGACTGGTGGTGCTCTGACGACGCTCAGGTCTACCAGTTTATCGGTCAGGACAACATCTACTTCTACTGCATCGCGCAGACCGCCATGTGGGAGGCCCTGGGTTGGAACCTTACGCAGAGCACCGTCAGCGCCTGCTATCACCTGCTCTACATGGGCAAAAAGGCGAGCTCGTCCTCGCAGACGCCTCCCCCGCCGGCAGACGACCTGCTCAACCACTACACCTGCGAGCAGATGCGTGCGCATTGGCTGTCGCTCGGCCTGTCCGAAAAGCCGGTGAGCTTTAGCCCCAAGGCATACGACACCCGCGTGACCGGCAAGGACAAGGACGGCAACGAGGTGCGTGCCTGCGACGACAAGCGTGTCATCGATCCGGCCCTTAAGGAGAGCGCGCTGCTGACCGGCGTCTTCAACCGCCTGGCCCGCAGCTGCTTCTACGGCGTCGCCATCAAGGAGGGCGACGAGAGCCCCTATCGCAACGGCTGCATCCCCGCCGGCGCCGCCTCCGCCACTGTGGTCGAAGCCGCCGAGCAGGCAGCTCTCGCCTTTGAGCAGGCCATGTACAAGTTCGAGACGCACCGCGCGCTCGCCGTGTGCGACGACTACCTGCGCGCCGCCAACAAGCGCTGGAGCGATGCCTCCAAGGCCGCCAACAAGCTCGAGGG
>CAUADW010000118.1 GCA_958427895.1 uncultured Collinsella sp. | reverse complement strand
ATGGCTGCAGCAGGGTGCTATAGTATTAGAGTTTTGTCTATCTTAGGGGTATTATCCCCTTTTTGAATTGCACCCTCTGGAGGCCCCATTCATGGAAGAGATGGAAGTCAATCACGTCGACGACATCCACGAGAAGCTGACCGATATGGTGGGCGATCGCGTCAAGGTTAAGGCCAACATGGGCCGTACCCGCGTCATCGAGCGCATGGGCACCATCAAGAGCGTCCACCCCGCCGTCTTTATCGTCGAGGTTGACGAGCGTCGCGGCCGCAAATCGCGTCAGTCCTACCAGTATATCGATGTCCTTACCGGCCAGGTCGAACTGTTCGACCCCGAGAGTGGCGAGCATATCTTTACCCCGCTCGGCAACCAGCTCGAGGAGCACTAACGGTGACCGATCGGTCCCTCATCCTTACCGCGCCGGCAAAGATTAACCTCTATCTGGGAGTTCATACCGAGCGCGACGCCCGCGGCTATCACAGGGTCGATTCCCTGATGGCAGCCGTCGGTCTTGCCGATACCGTGACGGTCGCGCCTGCGCCGGCGCTGACCGTCCAAACCATTCCGGCATCCGATTTTCCCATGCAAAAAAATACGGCTTATCGGGCGGCAATCGCTATGGCCGAGCATTACGGTCGCGATGCCAACGTGTGCGTGACGATCGAAAAGCGTATCCCGCTGTGCGCCGGCCTGGGAGGCCCCTCGACGGATGCCGCTGCGGTCATTGTTGCCTTGGCCGAGCTGTGGGGTATCGACCGCGCCGACCCCGCGCTCGATGACATCGCTCGCGGTATCGGCGCCGACGTGCCGTTCTTTTTGCACGCGAGTCCCGCATTCTACGTGGGCGGGGGAGATGTACTGGCCACTGAGTATCCTGTGCTTCCGGCGACGCCTGTCGTATTGGTCAAACCGCACGAGACGATCGTTTCAACGGTTGAAGCGTATCGACGATTTGATGAGAGCCCGGTGCCCGCGGACAAACCCGGTGCGATTGCTTCTGCCTTACGCGCCGGCGATGCCGAGGCGGCATATGCGCTCGTTCATAACAATCTGGGCGTCATATCCGCGCAGATGGAGCCGCGGATCCAGACGGTCCTCGACTGGCTGCGCGCACAGGAGGGAACCGTTGCCGTGGACGTATGCGGTTCGGGTGCCTGCTCGTTTGCCATTTGCGATACCGTCGCTACGGCAGCCCATCTTGCGGGAGCTGCCCAGCAAAATGGCTGGTGGGCCTGCGCGACTGAGCTTATTCCCAACACGGTTCAAATCGACGCGCCAAAGAAATAAAAATTTCTCTAGCACACGGCGAAAATCTTTGTTACTATAGTCGAGCTAACGGGTTGTGGCTCAGTTTGGTAGAGCACTGCGTTCGGGACGCAGGGGTCGCTGGTTCAAATCCAGTCAACCCGACCAGAGCATGAGGAGGGACCGCTTCTTGCGGTCCCTTTTTTTAGCTATTGTTGTGATGCCGCGGCACCCGCGGTATACTCATTCGAGCTTGTCTCGCTGTATTGTGGAGGTCTACATGTTTGGACTGAGGGCTCCTGAGCTCATCATTATTCTCGTCGTTGTCTTGATCATCTTCGGGCCTAAGAACCTGCCGAAGCTCGGCAAGTCCCTCGGCTCTACCGTCAAGAATATCCGTGAGGGTATGGAGGGCGACGATAAGGCCGAGACCAAGCAGGCCGAGGAGGTCGTGGTCGAGCAGTCCGAGGAGGACAAGGAGATCGCTGAGCTCGAGGCCAAGCTCGCTGCTGCCAAGAAAAAGCAGGCAGAGGACAGCGACGCGGACGCAGAGTAGTCCCATCCCTTTGGGGTGAGCACCTGACCGGCTTGCCCGCAGGCTAGCCGGTCTTTTTCGTTTTGTTGACAGTTGATCGTTACATCATAGTTGGGGAGATATCCGTATGGACGCAAGCCAGATCGTACTGACCGCTGAGGGCCGCCAGAAGCTCGTCGAGGAGCTCGCTTGGCGTGAGGGCGATTACGCCAAGGAGATCGTCGAGGACATCAAGGAAGCCCGCGCGTTTGGCGACCTTTCGGAGAACTCCGAGTATGACGCCGCTAAGGACAAGCAGGCCCAGAACGCGGCTCGCATTGCCGAGATTCAGGCTATTCTCGCCAACGCCCAGGTTGCTGCCACCACGGGTGATCTGACCGTCTCCATCGGTTCCACCGTTTCGTTGATTGATCCCAACGGTGAGGTCATGGAAGTCACGCTCGTCGGTACCACCGAGACCAACTCGCTCGAGCACAAGATCTCCAACGAGTCTCCGGTCGGCCACGCCATCATCGGTCACGGCGAGGGCGACTCCGTCGAGGTCGTTACGCCTTCTGGCAAGACCCGCGTCTACACCATCGCCAAGATCGCACGCTAGACCACGGTCCCGCGTAAAGGTATGTTTTCGCTCCCTGGGACCGAATCCTGGGGAGCGTTTTAGTTTGAGGAGCTAACTTATGGCAGAGAACCAGAACGTCGCCGATCAGGCCTCGACGCTCAACGACGAGCGCGCCACGCGTCTGGCAAAGCGCGCCGCCCTGTTCGAGGCGGGCCAGAACCCCTATCCCGAGCACTCCGAGATCGAGGACTATGTCATCGACATTGAGGCCAAGTATGCCGATCTTGCCGATGGCGAGGACACCGAGGACGTCGTAAAGATCGGCGGCCGCGTGGTTGCCAAGCGCGGTCAGGGCAAGATCATGTTCATCGTCGTGCGCGACGCTACCGCCGAAATTCAGCTGTTCTGCCGCATCAACGACATGGACGAGGCGGCCTGGAGCACGCTCAAGGCCCTCGACTTGGGCGATATCCTGGGCGTGACCGGCGTAGTCGTGCGCACCAAGCGTGGCCAGCTTTCCGTTGCCCCCAAGAGTGCGACGCTGCTGTCCAAGGCCGTTCGCCCGCTGCCCGAGAAGTTTCACGGACTCTCCGACAAGGAGACCCGCTATCGTCAGCGCTATGTCGACCTGATCGCCAACGACGACGTTCGCGAGACCTTCCGCAAGCGCTCGCAGATCCTCTCCACGTTCCGCCGCTTTATGGAGTCCGATGGCTACATGGAGGTCGAGACCCCCATCCTGCAGACCATCCAGGGCGGAGCTACTGCCAAGCCGTTCATCACGCACTTCAACGCGCTCGATCAGGAGTGCTATCTGCGCATTGCTACCGAGCTGCACCTCAAGCGCTGCATCGTCGGCGGCTTTGAGCGCGTGTTCGAGATCGGCCGTATCTTCCGCAACGAGGGCATGGACCTCACCCACAACCCCGAGTTCACCACGATGGAGGCCTACCGCGCCTTCTCCGATCTCGAGGGCATGAAGGCGCTCGCCCAGGGCGTCATCAAGGCTGCCAACAAGGCCATCGGCAACCCCGAGGTCATCGAGTACCAGGGCCAGACCATCGATCTTTCCGGTGAGTGGGCCAGCCGCCCCATGACTGATATTGTCTCTGACGTACTCGGCAAGAAAATCACCATCGACACGCCGGTCGAGGAGCTTGCTGCCGCCGCGCGCGAGAAGGGCCTGGAGATCAAGCCCGAGTGGACTGCTGGCAAGATCATCGCCGAGATTTACGATGAGCTGGGCGAGGACACCATCGTCAACCCGACCTTCGTGTGCGATTACCCCATCGAGGTCAGTCCGCTTGCCAAGCGTTTTGAGGACGACCCGCGTCTGACGCACCGCTTTGAGCTGGTTATCGCCGGTCACGAGTACGCCAACGCGTTCTCCGAGCTCAACGACCCGGTCGACCAGGCCGAGCGCTTTGCCGCCCAGATGGCCGAGAAGGCCGGCGGCGACGATGAGGCCATGGAGTACGACGAGGACTACGTGCGCGCCCTCGAGTACGGCATGCCTCCCGCGGGCGGCATCGGCATCGGTATCGACCGCGTGGTCATGCTGCTCACCAACCAGGCCTCCATCCGCGACGTCCTGCTGTTCCCGCACATGAAGCCCGAGAAGGGTTTCCAGTCCGGTGC
>CAUADW010000117.1 GCA_958427895.1 uncultured Collinsella sp. | reverse complement strand
TCGACCTCACCGAGAGCACCATTCAGGCCAACAGCCGCCTGTTCGACAGCATCGATGACGTGCCCCGTCAGGCTTACACCATGGGCACCCAGACCATCATGTATGCCCGCATGATCCTGGTTGTCGCCAACGGCGAGGCCAAGGCTCAGGCCGTGCACGATATGTGCTATGGTCCGGTTACGCCCAAATGCCCGGCTTCGATCCTGCAGCTGCACACCAACTGCGTTGTCGTTGCTGACGAGGCCGCTCTTTCGCTCTGCGAGTAACGCGATCAAGCGATCTTACATAGTTTCTCAAAAGGCCCTCGCTTTGCGGGGGCCTTTTGAGTGGACATACGCCGTGGCGTATACATGACGGAAACCTTGCCGCGTGCTTGACTGGAGGGTTTTAAATTTTTGTGATTCATTCTATAGCAGATTCTATGCACATTTGCCACCATAGAGTCGCAGGCGGTAGCGAGGAGTAGGCGAGTTGCGCAACTCAAATAAAAATAGCCGACTGCGCTACACTGCAAATGGGATGGGACATGCTGGCAAGCGCATTGACATGCGCAAAGACCTATTGGTCGGGGGATAAGTTACCATCGGGCCTCGCTGTACAAAAACTTGCCAAACACGTACCGGCAGACAATTAAAAACTCTAAGTCGCGCTATTCACGGGGCGGCTCATATGGTCCTGCAGCTACGGTGTCCATATGGTCGAGTTGAGGAGCAAGCATGGTAAACGATCTGGGCAATACTGACGACCTCGAGTTGATGCCGACGGGCGGCGGCTAT
The DNA here is from genome assembly GCA_958427895.1 of uncultured Collinsella sp. Lineage (GTDB taxonomy): Bacteria > Actinomycetota > Coriobacteriia > Coriobacteriales > Coriobacteriaceae > Collinsella. The sequence continues at coordinate 3,276 of CAUADW010000117.1, read as the reverse complement.
ATGGTGCGGCGCGATCGCTTGATGAACGAGCTCATCGTTAAAGGGCGCAAGGCGGGAATTGTTTTGCTCTACGCGCCCGATGGGTTTGGTAAGACGTCGGTGTTGCTGCAATACGTGCAGGAGGTTAAATCGGACCCCACGCGAGGGCCGGTTCGGATTATCGAGGCCGACCGCGCGATTGGACGCGAGCTCTTTATGCAGCTCGAGGTTGTCGCCGATGAGCTTAAGGACAAACCTCATTCGCTCGTTGCGATCGACAACGTGCCCAATCTCGAGCAGCACGAAACCGAGGACCTCATCGATCGAATCCGCAGCTTACGTGCTACGGGGACGGGGGTCTTTATTGCCTGCCGCCCCTCCAACCGATTGCTTATCCACGGGCTGGGCGATTCTGTAAAAGTCAATGCGCAGATGCTCAAGGTGCACGCCTATGAGTATTCGTCATGGGCCACGGCGTTCTCAATCAGCACATCGCTTGATTTCTATCGGCTCACACAGGGTGTACCCGAGCTGGTATCGGCCCTGCAGACGGGAATGTATGGACAGGGCGATGTTGCCGGGTTGCTCGAGAACGAAATCGTCAACGTGTACGGTGCGGCGCTGGCCGATCTCGCATCGCTCGAGAACAACCTGTTGTTTACCGTTGCCTGTTTGATGGTACTGATGGGCGAGGGCCGCATTGCGGAGCTAGAGGCGTGCGGCGTGAGGCTTTCGATGGTCGACCAGTCCATCTTTGTGCGCGATTATCCGATTTTTGGCGTGGATCCGTCTGATCGCACCTTTAGGTGTTTGGGCGCTAAGGACAACGCGCGCCTGAGGCTGCGAAAGCTTGTTGCCGAGATCCGTCCCGAACTTGTATCGCGGGCTGCTCGCATTTTGATCAAGGCGGGCCGATGCGATTTGGCTATGGACCTGGCCGACGCGTTCTTGGACCGCCATGTGGTATTGGAACTTGCCGGGCAGTATGGGGCCGATCTTGCCCTGACCGGGCACGGAGGGGACATTTGCCGTGCGGCGTCGGCGATGATCAATGCGGAAAAGCAGGAGCAAGAGCCGGCACCCGCCGAGGCACTCGGCGTGTATCTGGCGGCTGTCAGCGTGTGCAATACAAAGCTAGCAAGGTATATGGCGTCCGTTATCGAACGTGCGGGTGACCAGGCGGCGCACGAGGTCGATTCCGCTACCTGGAAAATAGCCCAGGCGCTCACCATCGCCTTTTATGGCGACAATGACCTGGGGCTTCCCGCCAACCCTGTTGTGCAAGAACAGACATCCTGCGAGGTGCTCGACATGCTGTCCGCGCATATCGAGGTCAAGCGCCACCTAACCGAGCGAGCGGAAGACGGCAATGTTCTCGCGAAGCTCAAGGCGTGCAAAGCTTATGATTGCGAGCTCGACATCGCGGGGATTCTCATACAGGCCGACCATATGCTGGTGGAGCTGTTCGACGGCTCGTTTGCTAAACCCGACGAGCGCGATGACAAGATGGCGCAGATACTCGAGGCGCTCGATATCCGCGGGCTTAAGGCGCCATCCATTTGGCTGCGTATGGTGCTGGCGGCGCGGCGCCTGCTCGCGGGCTTGCCCGTGACCGACGATGTGGCGTTTGGCGAGCTCGACCGCTTTGCGGTGCGTGTTCGCGACAATCAAATTCAGCTGTTTGGGCTATTGCTGGAGGGCTGGCAATCGCTGGCGGAGGGGCGGCCGGTCAACGCGAAGTTCCGCGCGGTCCAGGTGCTCAAGCTCGCCGACGAATCGATTACGTACATGCGCGAAAACGCGTTGCTGCTGGAGCGCGTGGCGTATCTGCGCAATACGTCGCTGGTATCGGTTCGCGAAGAGGCGGAGCTGCTCGACATTAGCAAGACGCAGGTCGGTGGCTCAGAAGCTTGGATCGTGGCGCTGCACCTGGCCGCTGCGGGCCGCGATAGCGATCTTGCTGCCTGGATGTCTATGAATCGCTCGGGGATTTTAGACCCATCGTATCGGCTTTTTGCGCGTCTTGCGATGCATTGCCTGGGCGAGCCTGCCGTTAGGATTCGCAAGAAGCTTCCGGTGCGCGAGCTGTCGCGGTATTCACTACGCGATGACTTTGAGGGCGAAAGCGAGCACCTGTTCCAGGCGGGCGAGGTTGAGGCTGTCGATACCATCGGTCATATTGAGATGCGCATGTTTGGCGCGTTTCGCGCCGAGCGCGACGGTTTTCCCATCACGGATAAGATGTGGCGTCGCAAAAAGGCGGCAACACTTGCCGAACGTCTTGCGCTGGGTATGGATGCCATGGTCGACCGCGAGACAATCGCCATGGAGTTGTGGCCCCATGCCGAGTTTAGCGCCGCGCGCAACAATCTGTATTCGACGGTATCGCGCTTGCGCTCGGCTTTGGGTCCAACGCCGGATGGCAAGTCGTGCGTGCTCATCCAAAACGAGTGCATTGGACTCAACGGCGACTACGTTAAGACCGATGTTAGGCTCTTTGAACAGCTGAGCCGCGAGATCTTGGGAAATCGCATGGGTGCGAGAGGGCCTCACCTGGTTGAGCTATGTCTTAAGGTTGAGCAGCTTTACACGGGCCCGCTGTATGTTCCCACCGGTTGCAATCCCACGTTCTTTACGCGCATGCGCCACATTATGCAATCCAAGTACATCGACTGCATGATTAGGGGAGCGAATGCCGCTCTCGAGGAGAATGACCTGCAATCGGCAATTTGGCTCGTGGAATCGGGGCTTCGCCAAGAGACTTCGCGCGAGGACATGGTTCGCTGCGCCATGCGCGTTTACGGCGCGGCGGGACGACGCCGCGATGTTGTCGAGTTATACAGCGGCCACATGCACCACCTGCGAGAGCAGGTTCAAGGCGTGCCCGAGCCCGAGACAAGGCGTCTGTATGAGCGCTTGGTCGAAGGCAGACTCAAGCGCGTGCTTGTCGAGCGATAAAAAGCGGGCGCCCGAATCACTCGGACGCCCGCAAGCTACTCGGTATGGCCAGTCGGTTTTAGACGAGCTTGATCTTCTCGATATCCTTGCGCGAGGACTCGCGATACAGCGAGAACTTGCGGCCGATAACCTGTACGACGTCGGCGTGGCAGCGCTCGGCGAGCTCCTCGGCGGCCTCACGGGCAGAAAGGCTGGAGCCGTCCAGCACGGAGCACTTAACGAGCTCGTGCTTCTCCAGGTAGGCGACCGTCTGCTCGACGGTGCCCTCGTTGACATCGGACTTACCGATGATGATGGCGGGGTTGAGGTGATGGGCCATGCTGCGAAGCTGCTTGACCT
>CAUADW010000116.1 GCA_958427895.1 uncultured Collinsella sp. | reverse complement strand
AGCGGGTGCTCCAGCATGGTAACGAGCACCGTCTGCATACCGGGCAGCGGCTCAAAGGTGCCAAAGTCCGCCGGCATGCGATTCATGATCACGACCATGCCGTCTACCGGCAGCGCGCTCATGCGCGACGATGCGCTCTCGAGGGTATAGGGATGTCCATCTACTTTAGTGAGGGTGATGGCGTAGCCGTGCTTATCGGCGGCGGCGGCAAAGCCCTCCATACGGTCGAGGTTGCCGGTACCGGTAATGTTGAACATGGCGACGCCGACGGTCTTAAACTTGCCACGGCGCAGCGATCGACCGGCAAAATTGGGGCGATACCCCAGCTCGCGCATGGCGGCGCGCACGCGCTCCTTGGTCTCAGGGCGTACGCTGGGCGAATCGTGGACGGTGCGCGAGACTGTCTGCTCCGAGACGCCCGCGAGACGCGCCACATCCTTAACGGATACCGATTTTTTAACAGCGGCCATAGGTCGATCTTTCTATGTCAACGATGCCATTGGTGGCACCTTGTGCAGTCATTTTTAACGCCTTCAAGTATATCCAACGCCTTCCCCACCATACGCTCACCACCCAAAACCTACCGTTCACCGACATTTTTGCTTCCCCGAACGGCTTTTGTCGACCAAATGTTAACGTTGCCATTGTGCAAACATAGAGCCACCGGGCGGCTCAATCGTTTACGCGCAAGGAATCGACGGTCCACAGGCACAGGGACCACCGGTTCGCTTCTTTTTTTGTGTCACAAAATGGCAACGTCAACATTTTGGCAACCGAATGTCAAAAGCTACCATCGTTGCTAACCCACCGACTCTTAGGAGCTTTGCATGGAGCAACTCATCGCCATCATCGAAAAGGGCCAGCCCTTTTTCAACGCGATCGCCCGCAACAAGTACCTCAAGGCGATCCGCGACGGCTTTATCTCCGTCATCCCCATCATCATCTTCTCGTCCATCTTCTGCCTGGTAGCCTCGGTCCCCAACATCTGGGGTTTCTACTGGCCCGATGACATCAACAATGCCCTGTGGAAGTGCTACAACTACTCCATGGGCATCCTGGCCATCGCCTGTGCCGCCACCACGGCCAAGCACTTCGCCGACGCTCAGAACCGCGATCTGCCCAAGAACAACCAGATCAACTTTATCTCGTGCATGTGCGCGGCCATCATCGGCTTCTTGCTCCTTTCGAGCGACACGATCGCCACGGACGCCGCCAGCGGCTTCAACACCACCTACCTTGGTTCCAAAGGCCTGCTGACCGCCTTTATCGCTGCGTTTGTGACCGGCATCATCTACAAGTTCTTCATTAAGCGCAACATCACCGTCAAGATGCCCGAGCAGGTTCCGCCCAACATCTCGCAGACCTTTAAGGACATCATCCCCTTCTCCGTCTGCATCACCGTCTTTTGGGTCTTCGACATCGTCTTCCGCGCTGCCTTTGGCTTCTGCTTTGCCCAGGGTGTCATCCAGGTGTTCCAGCCCCTGTTCACCGCTGCCGACGGCTACATCGGCCTCGCTGTGATCTACGGCGCCATGAGCCTGTTCTGGTTCGTGGGCGTCCACGGCCCCTCGATCGTCGAGCCCGCCATCGCCGCCGCCCTCGTTGCCAACATGACCGACAACCTGGCTGCGTTCCAGGCCGGCCAGCACGCTTCCGCTGTCTTGACCCAGGGTGCCCAGTACTTCGTCGTCTGCATGGGCGGCACCGGCGCCACGCTCGTCCTGGTCTTTATGTTCTGCTTCCTGGCCAAGTCCCAGGAGATGCGCGCCGTCGGTAAGGCCGCCATCGTCCCCGTGTGCTTTGCCGTTAACGAGCCGCTGCTGTTCGCCGCACCCATCGTGCTCAACCCCGTCTTCTTTGTCCCGTTTGTCTTTGCCCCGATCGCCAACATCTGGATCCTCAAGATCTTTATCGACTTTTTGGGCATGAACGGCTTTATGTACACCCTGCCTTGGACCGTCCCCGGCCCCATCGGCACCATCATGGGCCTGGGCTTCCAGCCGCTCGCCTTTGTGATGCTCGCCCTTATCCTGGTCGTCGACTTCGTTCTGTACTACCCGTTCTTCCGTGCCTATGACGCCCAGAAGTGCGCCGAGGAGGCCGAGATCTCCCAGGAGGAGCTCGCCGCCAAGAACGCCGAGAAGGCCGCCAAGCTCAACGACGCCTTCCAGGGCAAGGCCGACGCCAAGAGCGTTGCCGCCGGCGCTGCTGCCGATGCCGTGAAGGCCGACGCCTCTGCCGCTTCCGCAGCACCCGCTGCCGAGGCAACAACCGCCAGCGACCTCAACGGCAAGCGCGTGCTCGTGCTCTGCCAGGGTGGCGGTACCTCGGGCCTGCTCGCCAACGCGCTGGCCAAGGCTGCCAAGGAGCGCGGCATTAACCTCGAAACCGCTGCCGAGGCCTATGGCAACCACGTGGACATGCTCCCCGACTTTGACCTGGTCGTCCTGGCCCCGCAGGCCGCAAGCTACCTGGCCGACCTGCAGAAGGACTGCGAGCGCGTGGGCAACAAGTGCGTCGCCTGCCGCGGCAAGCAGTACATCGAGCTCTCCCAGAACGGCGATAAGTCTCTCGCCTTCGTCTCCGAGCAGCTTTCGAAGTAAGTAACGCTCAAGGCCAGCCGACCATCCAAGACCGGCTGGTCCTTCGATTTAGACGATTGGATCATCATGTCCGTTAATCCTGCTAGCGTCACCAACCCGCCCGCGCAGTTTCCCGAGGACTTTGTCTTTGGCGGCGCCACCGCTGCCTACCAGGTAGAGGGCGAGACCCGCACTCACGGTAAGGGCAAGGTTGCCTGGGACGACTTCCTGGAGGCCCAGGGGCGCTTTTCCCCCGATCCCGCTTCGGACTTCTACAACCAGTACCCCGTCGACCTGGAGCTGTGCGAGGAGTTTGGCATCAACGGCATTCGCCTCTCCATTGCCTGGAGCCGCATCTTCCCCAACGGCAACGGCGAGATCAACCCCGAGGGCGTGCAGTTCTACCACGATCTCTTCGCCGAGTGCCACAAGCACCACGTTGAGCCGTTCGTCACGCTGCATCACTTCGACACGCCGCTTGCCCTCTTTGAGAAGGGCGACTTCCTCAACCGCGAGACCATCGACGCCTTTGTGGACTTTGCCACCTTCTGCTTTAAGGAGTACACCGACCAGGTGACATACTGGTTCACCTTTAACGAGATCTGGGCCGACGCCTCCAACACCTACATCGAGGGCACCTTCCCCGGTGGCGTCAAGGCGCATCTGGCCGAGGCCTTCCAGTGCGAGCACAACATGATGCTCGCCCACGCCAAGGCTGTGCTGGCCTTCCACAACGGCGGCTTTAAGGGCAAGATCGGCGTCATCCAGTCGTTGGAGTTTAAGTATCCGCTCAACGAGAACGACCCCGCCGACATCAAGGCCGCCAACAACGAGCACGTGCTGCAGAACCAGTTTTTGCTCGACGCCACCTTCCGCGGCGACTATGCTCCCGATACGCTCGAGTGCGCCAACCGCCTGGCTGCCGTCTCGGGCGGCACCATCGAGATCTTGGACGAGGACCTCGAGATTATGCGCGAGGCAGCGCTCTACAACGACTACCTGGGCGTCAACAACTACCAGTGCCGTTTCTTGAAGGCTTACGATGGCGAGAACGACCTGCACCACAACGGTACGGGCGAGAAGGGCACTGGCCGCTGGCGCGTTAAGGGCATTGGCGAGCATGTGAACAAGCCCGGCATCCCCACCACCGACTGGGACTGGATCATCTATCCCGAGGGCCTGTTCGATCTGCTCGTCTACATTAAGCAGCGCTACCCCAACTACAAGCAGATCTTCATCACCGAGAACGGCATGGGCTACAAGGACCCCTACAAGGACGGTTTTGTGGACGACCAGCCGCGCATCGACTACATCGAGCAGCACCTGCGCTGGTTGCTCAAGGCCATGGAGGTGGGCGTCAACGTGGGCGGCTACTTCCTGTGGAGCCTGCAGGATCAGTTCTCCTGGACCAATGGCTACAACAAGCGTTACGGCTTCTTCTACGTTGACTTTGAAACCCAGAAGCGCACGCCCAAGGCAAGCGCATACTGGTATAAGCACGTGGCGCAGACCCGTCGTCTGGACTAG
>CAUADW010000115.1 GCA_958427895.1 uncultured Collinsella sp. | reverse complement strand
ACTGCGGGAATGGCCTATCCGCTCAATGTGTTCGGCTGAGATCGGAAATCAACCCTTTTTTGACTACTTTTGCAGCCCGATTGCCAGAGCAGCCAATGAGTAGTCAAAATAGTCCGATCCCAAAATGACCGGCTTGGTGCCGCACCACAGAAAGGACCTATCTACTACGTTTAGGCCGCAAGGGTCAACCATAGCCGGCTTTTTCGAAAATCGGCAAGCTTTCTACCTGCGGTTTTGTTTTTGCAAATTCCGGGATGGTCGAAGGTGGCCGGTTTAACGTAGTAGATGGCCGCATTTCGTGGCAAACGGTCCGACCCAAGGCACAAGGCGGCCAACCTCGAATGGCCATTCTCGAAGTTGCGGTGGAATACGGACTGAATTGGCCCCTTAAAGGCAAAAACGCTCCGTATTTCACCGCAACTTATCGAGGGGATGGGTTTTAGAGGCGAGCGAGGTCGTAGGCTTGGGCGGCTGACTCACCGGCGAAGATGAGGTTGGTTGTGGCTTCCTGAGGATTGAGCGCCTGGTCGAGAGGCATGGGCTTGCGGCAGATCGGCAGTACCAAGTCGATACCTTGCTCATATACCGCGTTCAGGTTGTCAGCACGGCCGCCCACGACGGCGACCACCGGCTTGCCATATCGCCTGGCGCGGCGAGCCACACCCACCGGCGCCTTACCGGCGGCGGACTGCTCGTCCATATTGCCCTCGCCTGTTATGACCAGGTCGACATCGCGCACGCGCTCGTCAAACCCCACGAGATCGAGCACCGTCTCTACACCCGAGCGCAGCTCCGCACCGAGCGCCAGCAACGCGGCGCCCAAGCCACCGGCAGCGCCCGCGCCGGGCACGCCGAGCACCGAGCCAAATGTCCGTGCGCCCTCGGGTGTGCGCAACAACCCCTGGGCTCGCGCCTCGAAAATTGCCGCATCGAGCAGGCGACCGTAGCCGACCATCCAGCCGTCGTATCTGCGCAGCGCCTCGACATCATCCGCCGGCAGGCCCTTCTGCCCGCCAAACACCGCCAGTGCGCCTCGACGCCCCACGAGCGGATTCTCGACATCGGAAAGCACAACGATACGAGCATCATCCAAAGCCTGCAGCGCTGGCGCCAAATCAACGCTCGCCACCTGCTCAAGGCCGGCAAGACCGGGGGCGACATCGCATCCCTGATCATCGACCACACGCGCGCCCAGCGCCTGCAGCATGCCGGCGCCACCGTCGTTGGTGGCACTGCCGCCCAAGCCAATATAGATAGTCTTTACCCCGACACGAACTGCACGGAGCATCAGCTCGCCCACGCCATAGGTTGTAGCAGCCAGCGCCGCCGATTCCGTGCAAGGTGAGTACCCGATGCCTGCTGCTTCGGCCATCTCAATAACAACCGACTCGTGCTCGCCGTCCACTAACATCCGGGCAGGCACACCATCGCCAAAGGGTCCCGCAACCTCGCAGGTCACAATCTCACCGCCGCACGCGGCAACGGCATCGAGCGTCCCCTCACCGCCATCTGCCAGCGGCAAAGCGTTCAGCTCGGCATCGGGCCACACATGGCGCATGCCCTCGGCAACCGCTGCCTCCGCCTGCGCGCTCGAAACGCTGCCCTTAAAGGAGTCGATCGCCAGCAGCACACGGCGGGGCCGACGGCATGCAGGACCAAAGTCAACCGCCGTGCCAGCATCCTCACCGGCACCTGCAAGCGCTGCGGCGTGAGCGGCGTGTGCTTCAAGATCGGCCCCACAACCGCAATCAGCGCCGCCCGCTCCGCGCAGACCGCCAAAATAGCTACTCAGCAGCTCGCGGCATTCATCCGCCAGTACGCCGGCGGTCACATTGAACCGATGATTCAGGCGCGAGTCGGCATTGAGGTCATACAGGGATCCCAGCGCGCCCGCCTTGGCATCAGCCGCGCCATACACGCAGCGCCCCACGCGCGCGTTAACCATAAGCCCCGCGCACATGCAGCAGGGCTCGAGCGTCACATAGACCGTGCAATCGGAAAGGCGCCAGCGGCCGAGCGCCTGGGCAGCAGCGCACACAGCCGCAAACTCGGCATGAGCCGAAGGATCCTGGTCGAGCTCGCGCCGATTGTGCGCCCTCGCGACGATCTCACCGTCGCGCACTATCACGGCACCAATGGGGACTTCGCCCACTGCCGCGGCGGCGCGCGCCTCGGCCAGCGCCTCGCGCATGAACTTCTCGTCGATTTCGGTGATCGTCATCGTTCGCCTTCCCTGTTGCAAATTCAAAACGATGCTATCATTACGACTCACGGAGAGATGGCAGAGCGGTTGAATGCGGCGGTCTTGAAAACCGTTGAGCGCGAGAGCGTTCCGGGGGTTCGAATCCCCCTCTCTCCGCCACTCCTAGTGATGCACCGGTGTCATGGTCCGCTCAAACAGCGCATCGACCACGTCGGCTATCTCAGGTCGACGCTCAAGATCGTGGCCCGATTCCCACCATATCGTGAAAAGTCGAATAATACCGCCGGCGACAAACTCAGACGTCGTCTCGAGTGACACGGGAGCCAGGGCATCCTCGGCAAGCACGTTCATCACACGCTCGCGGATGGAGCGGGCAATGCGGTCGCAAATAACATTGGTCAACATGCCCGACATGCTGCTTGCCAAAATGTTATCCATGAGCCGCTCGTGCGTCAGAATCAAATCCATAGCATCGTCCAAAATCGCGTGCCGAAGCGCGCGCACGTCCTCGGCAGACACTGCACCGGCCTCATCGGGCTGTTTTTGCGGCAAACCCGACATAAGCTCATCGATATAAAAGGCAAAGTAATCGTTCTTGTCGCGAAAGTGCTTGTAGAACGTCGTACGGCGAATCATGGCGCGGTCGCACAGCATGGCAACCGTCAGGTCCTCAAAACGATGCTCCTCGAGAAGCTCGGTGAAGGCATCGAACAGGGCGCGGTAGGTTTTCTTAATGCGAAGGTCCACTGGTATCGCCATCCTCAGGGCAAAGACAACACTCGTCAATCTGTCGCATATCTTACACCTGTACCTCGCGCGCTTTGCCCCGGTGCCGGCCCCGCCGAAAACACAACGCTTACCGGAAAGTTCGGCACGGCAAAACGTTGCGGGTATACTAGTAGCGTTATACCAACGGCAGCTGGCGCATGCCGCCGCGGCCATTCGAAACGGAGACATCATGCTTCCCGTCATCATCGGCATCGTTGTTGTCATTGTGATTGCCTGCGCCATCGCCGGCATCTACAACAACATGGTCACCAAGCGTAACCGCATCGATAACGCCTGGCAGAACATCGATACGCAGCTGCAGCGCCGCAACGACCTGATCCCCAACCTGGTCGAGACCGTCAAGGGCTACGCCAAGCACGAGCAGGAGACGCTCTCCGCCGTGATCAGCGCGCGTAACACCGCCGTCAAGGCCACCACGCCCGAGGCCAAGATGGAAGCCGACAACGTGCTGACCGGTGCGCTGCGCCAGCTCTTCGCCGTGGCCGAGGCCTATCCCGATCTTAAGGCAAACACCAACTTTACGCAGCTGCAGGCATCGCTCGAGGATACCGAAAACAAGATTAGCTATGCACGCCAGAGCTACAACGACTGCGTGCTCAGCTACAACAACGCCATTCAGACGTTCCCGGCTGTCATCTTTGCTGGCATCTTCCAGTTTAAGGAGCGCCAGGGCTTCGAGGCCGCCGAAGCAGCCCGCCAGGCCCCGACCGTCAAGTTCTAGTAGTTTGGCAGCGCATCCTTAATCGGCCAAATGCATAAACCGCCCCGTCGAATGCATACTTCGACGGGGCGGTTTCCTTTTTCGCGAAGGTCCCCCTCTAAGCGCCGTGCATTTTTAGGAGTATTCAACATAACCAAGAGCTTCGGGCGCCACGATAAATGCCAAAGACCGCGAATATCCCTGCAAATCAAACGCTGTCAGCCCATAACCCCGCCCATCATCCGTAGAAAACATCGAGAAATCCCGATTTTTTGCCCGAGGTCGGTATGCAGGGGCCTTCGATTGCAGAATACTCGCAAAGATGCACGTCGCCACCGCCCCCACATGGCGCGAAGCAAAACAAAAGGGCGACCCTCCTTTCCGGCGCACTCCGCAGGACGCAAGAAGCCCTCGCCGCACGAAGTGTGAACTGCACCCCAAAACTTGGACGGCTTAAATAAGAACTACGCCGCAAGGGAC
>CAUADW010000114.1 GCA_958427895.1 uncultured Collinsella sp. | reverse complement strand
AGGCCAAAACCGGTGGACGAGACAATCTCGTCGATCGTAAAACAGCGACCGTCGACCCAGCAGACGGTAACCGGCACGACCTGTCCGCCCGCGAGAATGCGAGCCACAACGTCCACATACTGCTTGTGCACGCGTCGAGTTTTGCCATCTGTCTGTCGATATTCCATGCCTCCTATTATCGAACGCATGTTTGCATATTGTAAAGCGAACAGACTGTGGTTTTGGGATGTCGGGGCGCGCGCACGTGTCCTCATGGTGTGCTAGCAAAAAGAACACCCGCGGTCAACAGGGCAAATATTCAATGTTAGTGCCAAAAAATTCACTTCTCCCATCAGAACTCAGTAAAGAAACCCACAGGAGGTGATACGATTTATCATGTTTTTGTAACGTGCCTGCAAACTTCGAGAAAGCCCATATATGGACGTAACGTTCTCAACCTTCCTCGGCCAAATTGTGTCGAACCCAGTCCTTGCCGTCACCGTGATCCTCGCGCTCGGCGCCATCTTCGTCAATGGATGGACCGACGCGCCCAACGCCATCGCGACCTGCGTCACTACGCGTTGTATGCCCGCCCGCGCCGCCATTCTCATGAGCGCCGCATTCAACTTCCTCGGCGTGCTCATCATGACGCACTTTAACGCGAGCGTCGCCAACACCATCTCACATATCGTCGACTTTGGCGGAAATAGCACCATGGCGCTCGCCTGCCTATGTGCGGCGCTGTTCTCCATCGTCGTCTACGGCGCCACAGCGTCGCGTTTTGGCATCCCCACCTCGCAAAGCCACAGCCTTATCGCCGGCCTGACCGGTGCCGCTATCGCCCTCGGCGGCGCGAGCAGCGTCAACGTCCACGAGTGGATGAAGGTCATCTACGGCCTGGCGCTCTCCATCGGCCTGGGCTTTGTCATGGGCTGGGTCCTGTGCAAGCTCGTCTCGATTCTTTTCGCCGCCGCCAACAGGCGACGTGCCAATGTCTTCTTTAAATACGCTCAGATCGCGAGCGCTGCGGCCATGAGCTTTATGCACGGCGCGCAGGATGGACAGAAGTTCATCGGCGTGCTCTTTTTAGGTGTCGCCTTTGCCAGCGGGCAGACGAGCGTCGGCGACGCCGGCATCCCCATCTGGATCATGCTGCTGTGCTCGGCAACCATGGGCATCGGCACCAGCGTAGGCGGCGAGCGCATCATCAAGTCCGTCGGCCAGAGCATGGTCAAGCTCGAAAAGTACCAGGGCTTCTCCGCCGACCTGGCGGGCGCCGCAAACCTGTTGCTTGCCACGCTCACCGGCATCCCCGTGTCCTCCACCCACATCAAGACCTGCGCCATCATGGGCGTCGGCGCCGTCAAGCGCCTCTCGGCCATCAACTTCGGCGTGGTCAAGGACATGATGTTCACTTGGTTCTTCACCTTCCCCGCCTGCGGACTCATCAGCTTTGGCATGGCTAAGCTGTTCATGATGTTCCTCTAGTCAAACCGAACGTCCATCCGGACCGCATTACCTCGCCCACCCGTCTTCGCCTCGAAAGGACCCACCCATGGCAAAGAAACCCGATTCGTTCTACTTTGACAACTACGTCACCTGCGCCGACCTTGCCGTCCAGGCCGCAGAGTTGCTCATCAAGATTTTTGAGAACTTTGATCCCGCGCAGATCCACGACATGCTCAAGGAGATGCATGCGATTGAGCATGCGGCAGATAAGAAGCACCATGAGCTCGAAGACGCCCTGCTCACCGCCTTTATCACCCCGCTTGAGCGCGAGGACCTGGACCTGATGAGCTGCTCGCTCGACACCGTGCTCGACCGTATCGAGGGCGTCGTGCAGCGCGTCTACTTCACCAACATCCAGAGCATCCATCCCGATGCCATCGTGATCGCCCACAAGGTGACCGACGCCTGCCGCGCCATGAAGGACCTTATGGTCGAGCTGCCCAACTACCGCAAGTCCAAGACCCTGCGCGAACTCGTCATCCAGATCAACACGATCGAGTCCGAGGCCGACGAGCTCTACATCAACGCCATGCGCAACCTGCACGTCAACGGTAAGGACCCGCTCGAGGTCATCGCTTGGCGTGACGTCTACGCCTTCCTGGAGTACTGCGCTGACTGCTGTGAGAATGTGGCCGATGTCGTGGATTCGATTGTCATGAAGAACAGTTAATTAGCGGTACGCATCCCACCGGCGAAGGCCCGGCACCTATTTGCTTTCTCACTCCGGCTGCACGGCAGAGTCGTTCGAAAGTAAATAGGTGTCGGGCCTTCGCCTTGCGTACCACCATTGGGAACCTTGGCTAATAGGCGGAATGCACGGTGGCTTTGGTTGAAAGCGCCTTTGGCATCAGTCATAACTTTGGGCAGCGCTGAGCGTTTGGCTGGATGTTGCTCTGGGTAACCTTTGGTTATCTTTTATTTCGTTATTAAATTGTTGGAGGGCTTGTATGTCGTATATTGATCTGGCTCGGTCTCGGTATTCTTGTCGTTTGTTTGAGGACCGTTCTGTTGAGCAGGCTGTGGTGGATGCCATTGTTGAGGCTGGGCGTATTGCTCCTTCTGCTTGTAATAATCATCCAACCCGTGTGATGGTGTTGGATACGCCTGAGCTTCTGGAGAAGGCAGCCGCTTGTCAGCCTCGATTTGCTCGTGATGGGTCTATCTTTGGGGCTCCGCTTATCTTTCTTATTTGCAGCGTTACCGACGATGCCTGGGTGCGCCCTTATGACCAGATGAACTCCAGTGCCGTCGACACCTCGATCGTCTGCGATCAGATGATGATGGAGGCCGAGGAGCAGGGCCTGGGTACGTGCTGGGTGTGCCATTTTAAGCCCGAGGTGGCCTGTGAGCAGTTCAGCCTGCCCGAGGGCATCTATCCCTATCACATGCTCGTCTGCGGCTATCCTGCCGACCATATCGCCGACCCCGAGCAGCGCGAGGCCCGCACCATTCCCCTCCCCGACTTCCTCCTCAAGTAGATTTTTGGGACAGGCCTTTAAATCCACCTTTGACCACGTGCCGTTCGCCGAGTTCTGTGCCCTCAAACGCAGGACTCGGCGTTTTATTTTGCAGGCTGCATACAGCCACAAAAAAGGACCCGCAAGCTGCGGGCCCTTTCTAGACGCTACATGATAGCTGGATGTTAGTCCAGGTCGTCGGCGGCGAAGTTGTCGATCGGTGCGAAGGGATCGGCAACGGGGATAACCGGCTCGGCGACGGGCAGCGGCTCGGCAGCAGGAACGGTCACAGCCGGAGAAGCGGCGGAACCGACCGGCGTGGAAGCCATGAGATCGGACGGGAAGGAGTTCTGAGCATCGTCCATGAAGTGCTGGATGAGCTTGAGGTACTCGGCCTTAAACTCCTCACGGGAAGCCTTAAGACGGTCGATCTCCTCAAGCTCGGCCTGCTTCTCGGTCAGGGCCTGACGGATGACCTCGCGGGCCTTGGCGTCGGCCTCGTTGCGGATACGGTCGGCGTTCTCGTTGGCGTCGTTGACGATGCCCTCGGCGGTCTGCTGGGCAGCAATCAGGGCAGCGGAAATCTGGCGCTCCTGAGCGGAGAAGTCGGGTGCAGGAGCGGCCACAGGGGCGGCAGGAACGGCCTGTGCGGCAGCGTCCTGAGCCTGAGCAAGCTGGGCCTGCGTATCGGCGAGCTGCTGCTCGGCGGCGGTCAGACGACCCTTAAGATCAACGATCTTGGCGAGCATGGCATCGACCTCAGAGGACAGGGTCTCCAGGAAGACGTCGACCTCGGCGGGATCGTAGCCGCGCTTGGCCTCAGAGAAGGTCTGAGCCTGAATGTCAGCAGGGGTAATAGCCATAACAAGTTCTCCTTTATCTTCGCCTTGGCGCCGTGCGCCCGACGTGAGTTACTAAGCCAGTTTTATATGAGTATACCTATAAGAAGTTGCAGAACCAGCTTCTGCACCAACTGCAACGCAATAATCGCAACGACCGGTGAAAAATCGACACCGCCCATGGGCGGGATAAACCGGCGAAACAAATTGAGCCACGGGCCGCACACGCTATCGAGGACGGCGGCGATATCCTGTAGCAACCCGCCCTGTTTCATAGGGATCCACGTCATAAGGCAGTAGACCACAATGAGCGTGGAGTAGAAGTTGAACAGCGTATTGACCAACTGGACAATGGTGTAGATGTTGATGAGAATCTCCTCGTCTTGTCTTTACTTAAGGTAGCCGTCGGCACGGAGCTTTTTGAGGTCCGAATCCTTGACCTCGCAACCGGCGGGCAGCACCATAAACACGCGATCGCCCACCTCTTTGAC
>CAUADW010000113.1 GCA_958427895.1 uncultured Collinsella sp. | reverse complement strand
AAATTTGATTTTCAATTTCGAGCATTCTCGTGAAATTCAAGTCAAAAAAAAGGTATATTAGGCGAGTGGTTAGTTTGTGGGCCTCAACGGCGGGCGCTGTAGCTCGCGGGGGCCTTACGAAAGGAGACACAATGGCAGTAAAGGTTGCTATTAACGGCTTCGGTCGCATCGGTCGTCTGGCTTTCCGTCAGATGTTCGGTCATGAGGGCTCCGAGATCGTCGCTATCAACGACCTCACCTCTCCCGATATGCTCGCTTACCTGCTGAAGTACGACTCCACGCAGGGCAACTACGCTCGCGATCACGAGGTCGTTGCTGGCGAGGATTCCATCACCGTTGACGGCAAGGAGATCAAGATCTACAAGGAGGCCGACGCCAACAACCTGCCTTGGGGCGACCTCGACGTCGACGTCGTTCTCGAGTGCACCGGCTTCTACACCAGCAAGGCTAAGGCTCAGGCCCACATCAACGCTGGCGCCAAGAAGGTCGTCATCTCCGCTCCGGCCGGCAGCGATCTGCCCACCATCGTGTACAACGTCAACCATGAGACGCTGACCGCTGAGGACAACATCATCTCCGCTGCTTCCTGCACCACCAACTGCCTTGCCCCGATGGCCAAGGGTCTCAACGACTTCGCTCCCATCGTGTCCGGCATCATGACCACCATCCACGCCTTCACCGGCGACCAGATGCCGCTCGACGGCCCGCAGCGCAAGGGCAACTTCCGTCGCTCCCGCGCCTGCTCCGAGAACATCGTCCCGAACACCACGGGCGCTGCCAAGGCCATCGGCCTGGTTCTCCCCGAGCTCAACGGCAAGCTCATCGGTGCCGCCCAGCGCGTCCCGACGCCGACCGGCTCGCTGACCAACCTCTACGCCGTCGTTGACAAGAAAGTCACCGTCGACGAGGTCAACGCTGCCATGAAGGCCTACGCCGAGACCATCCCCGATACCTTCGCCTACAACGAGGACCAGATCGTCTCCCGCGACATCGTCGGCGAGACCCACGGCTCCATCTTCGACGCCACGCAGACCATGTGCTCTGACCTCGGCAACGGCCAGACCCTCGTTCAGGTCACCTCTTGGTACGACAACGAGAACTCCTACACCTCTCAGATGGTCCGCACCATCAAGTACTTCGAGAAGTTCGTTGCTTAATTTAGCTTTTAGCGAATAGCTCGTTGAGCGTCTAAAGAAGGGCGCGGCCTTATAGGGCTTACACCCTAGGGTCGCGCCCTTTTTATAAGAAATCGTCTGCCGTAATGGGAGGCAGACACGTACGAAAGGTAGAAGCAAACATGGCCTTTACCAAGAAGACCGTCCGCGACATCGATGTCGACGGCAAGCGCGTTCTCGTCCGCGTTGACTTCAACGTGCCTATCAAGGATGGCGTCGTTGGCGACACCACCCGTATTAAGGCTGCCCTGCCCACCATCAACTACCTCGTTGAGCACAACGCTCGCGTCATCCTCATGAGCCACCTCGGCCGTCCTGAGGGCACTGGCTTCCAGCCCGAGCTTTCCCTCGAGCCTGTCGCCAAGAAGCTCGCTGAGCTCTCTGGCCTTGACGTTGCTTTTGTTGCCGACACGTATGGCGAGAAGGCCGCCGAGGCTGTCGCCGCCGTCGAGCCGGGCAAGGTCCTCGTTCTCGAGAACGTCCGTTTTGACAAGCGTGAGAAGAAGAACGATCCCGAGATCGCCAAGAAGCTCGCTTCCTATGGTGACGTCTTCGTTCTCGATGCCTTCGGCACCGCTCACCGCGCCCAGGGTTCCGTCGTGGGCCCCGCCGCTTACCTGCCTGCCGTCGCCGGCTTCCTGCTCGAGAAGGAGGTCGACACGCTGACCGGCATCTTCGCCGAGCCCGAGCGCCCCTTCGTCGCCATCGTCGGCGGTTCCAAGGTTTCCTCCAAGATCGGCGTTCTCGATCACCTCATCGACTCCGCTGATACCCTGATCATCGGTGGCGGCATGGCCTACACTTTCTTCCTGGCTCAGGGCCTGTCCGTCGGTCAGTCCCTCAAGGAAGAGGACTGGGTCGAGCGCGCCGGTGAGATGCTCAAGAAGGCCGAGGAGAAGGGCGTCAAGATCCTGCTCCCCATCGACAACCGCGTTGCCGATCACTTTGGCGAGGACGCTGTCCCCGAGGTTGTCGCTTCCGACGCTATCCCCGACGACCGTGAGGGTATGGACATCGGCCCCAAGACCGAGGAGCTTTACGCCGAGGCCGTCAAGGGCGCCAAGACCGTGTTCTGGAACGGCCCCATGGGCGTCTTCGAGTTCGACAACTTCGCTCACGGCACCCAGGCTATCGCCGAGGCTGTCGCCGAGGCCGACTGCACCTCGATCATCGGCGGTGGCGACTCTGTCGCGGCTGTCAACAAGTTCAACCTGGCCGACAAGATGAGCTGGATCTCCACCGGTGGTGGCGCTTCCATGGAGCTCGTCGAGGGTAAGGCCCTGCCCGGAGTGGAGGCGCTTCTCGATGCCTAATCGCACCCTTCTCATCGCTGGTAACTGGAAGATGAACAACGACGTCGCCGAGGCCGCCAAGCTCGCCGACGAGCTGGCTCAGGCTCTGCCCGAGGTTCCGGCTGGCGTCGAGGTGCTCGTCTGCCCTCCGACCATCGACATCACCACGGTTCATGACCGCATTCAGGCTGCCCCCATCGCCCTCGGTGCACAGAACGTGTACTGGGAGGCCAAGGGTGCCTTCACCGGTGAGTCCTCTTGCGACATGCTCAAGTCCGCTGGCTGCACCTACTGCATCATCGGTCACTCCGAGCGTCGTGACTACTTCCACGAGACCGATGAGGATCAGAACAAGAAGGCCAAGGCCCTCGTTGCCGCCGGTCTTGTTCCCGTCTTCTGCTGCGGCGAGTCCCTTGAGGTCCGCGAGGCCGGCACCTATGTCGAGCACGTCGTGAACCAGGTCAAGGCTGGTCTTGCTGGTCTTGAGATCACCTGCCCCAAGCAGGTCGTCGTCGCCTACGAGCCCATCTGGGCCATTGGCACCGGCAAGACCGCTACCGCCGAGGATGCTCAGGAGGTCTGCGGCGCTATCCGTGAGACCCTCAAGGAGATGTTCGGCGAGGAGCTCGCTAACGGCATCCGCGTTCTCTATGGTGGCTCTGCCAAGCCCGGCAACATCGCTGAGCTCGTCGCCAAGCCCGACGTTGACGGCGCCCTCGTGGGCGGCGCTTCGCTCAAGGCTGCCGACTTCGCCTCTATGGTCGTCAAGGCAGGCGAGTAGGACATATGGCACAGCGTCATCTTCCTGCACTCCTGATTATCATGGACGGCTGCGGCCTGGCTCCGGCCGATGGCGAGAACGCCGTCGCCGCTGCCAAGACGCCCTTCCTTGATAGCCTGTACGTGAAGTACCCCCACACCACGCTCGGTGCTTCGGGCGAGGACGTGGGCCTTCCCGACGGCCAGATGGGCAACTCCGAGGTGGGTCACCTCAACATCGGTGCCGGCCGCATCGTGTTCCAGGAGCTTTCGCGCATCAACAATGCCATCAAGGACGGCTCCATCGCCAAGAACGAGGTTTTCGTCAAGGCTATGGACGATGTCAAGGCCGAGGGCAAGACCCTTCACCTTATGGGCCTTATGAGCCCTGGCGGCGTTCACTCCCACATGAACCACGTCGAGGCTCTGGTCAAGATGGCTGCCGAGCACGGTGTCAAGACCGTTCGCGTCCACGCCTTCATGGATGGTCGCGACGTTGACCCGCAGTCCGGTGCCGGTTACATGAGTGAGTTCTGCGCCTTCCTGGCTAAGATCTCCGAGGAGACCGGTTGCGACGCTCGCGTTGCCACCGTCTCGGGCCGTTATTGGGCCATGGACCGCGACAATCGTTGGGAGCGCATCCAGCGCGCCTACGACGTCATGGTCAACGCGTCCGATACTGATACCGACCCCGTTGCCGGTATCAAGGCCTACTATGAGAAGGATCCGCGCGGCGACGAGTTCGTCGAGCCCTTCGCTGCCCACAACGAGGGCATCCACGAGGGCGACGCGGCCATCTTCTTCAACTTCCGTCCCGACCGCGCTCGTCAGATGACTCGCGTGTTCACGGACAAGGAGTTCGACGGCTTTGAGCGCGAGCAGATCAAGCTTTCGCACTTTGTGACGATGACCGAGTACGATCCGACGTTTGACGTCGAGGTCGCCTTCCCCAAGACGTTCCCCGAGAACGTCCTGGCCGACGTTATCGCCGCCAACGGCCTGAAGCAACTGCACACCGCCGAGACCGAGAAGTACGCCCACGTGACGTTCTTCCTCAACGGCGGCATCGAGGAGCCCAAGGAGGGCGAGGAGCGCGTGCTCGTCGCTTC
>CAUADW010000112.1 GCA_958427895.1 uncultured Collinsella sp. | reverse complement strand
GCATCGCGATAGAGCTCGGTAAACTCCTGCTTGTTGTCGAAGATCTTATTCATACGTTCCTTTCCCCCGGGGATGTTTCTCCCGGAACGGTTATGTCTTGTATCCTACGCCCCGTCGGGGCGGGTAATTACAGCTGTAACGGTTTTGTTACGCATCCTTGGCAGACGACTTAACAGAAGCAGACTTTGCCTTGGGAGTGGCCTTTTTGGCAGCCGGCTTCTTGGCCGCGGTAGCCTTAGCAGCGGGCTTTGCGGCGGTCTTGGCCTTGGCAGCGGGCTTCGTGGCCTTCGCCTTGGCCGGAGCCTTCTTGGCAGCCGCAGGCTTGAGCTTCACCGAGGACGTGCGCTTCTTGGGCGCAGCCTTGGGAGCCTCGACCACGGGCGGCTTGTAGCTGCTGGGACCGCGGCGCTTAAGCACCACGCCAGCCAGGCCGGGCGCCTTAATCTCGATGGAGTCCATCTGCCCGTTCCAGGGATAGGGCTCGCTCGAGCAAGTGTAGGGTTCCTCGCCGGCATAGCCGCTGCCGCCAAACTCAGGACGGTCGGAATCGAAGATGACCTCCCAGTCACCCTCGCGCGGCACGCCCACACGGAAGCTCTCGTAGCTCGCCGGGTCAAAGTTGATCAGGATCACCAGGTCGTCATCGACGTCCTCGCCCTGACGCACAAAGCTCACGATGGACTGCTTGGAATTGTCCGCATCGATCCAGGTAAAGCCGTCGTCGGTGTAGCCGCGCTCGTACAGGGCGGGCTCGGCGGTATACAGGTGGTTGAGCGCCTTGATAAACGCCTGATGATGCTTGTGAGTCTCATACTCCTCGGTCAGGAACCACTGGATGGACTCGTAGTAGCGCCACTCGATAAACTGGCCGATCTCGTTGCCCATAAAGTTGAGCTTGGCACCGGGGTGCGTCATCTGGTAGAAGGCCAGCGTGCGCAGGCCGGCAAACTGGCGCCACCAGTCGCCCGGCATGCGGCCGATGAGCGAGCACTTGCCGTGTACGACCTCGTCGTGGCTCAGCGGGCAGATAAAGTTCTCGGTAAAGGCGTACATGATGGAGAACGTGAGCAGGCCGTGGTTGCCGGGGCGCCACGGAAAATCGGTCTGCATGTAGTGCAGGGTGTCGTTCATCCAGCCCATGTCCCACTTGTAGTGGAAGCCCAGGCCGCCGTCCTGCGGCGGATAGGTCACGAGCGGCCACGCGGTGGACTCCTCGGCCATCATCATCACGTCGGGGTAGTGCGCCTCCACGGCGCAGTTGACCTGACGGATAAACGCGCTGGCGTCCAGATCTTCCTCGGTACCGTACTTGTTGAACTTCTTTTGGCCCGGATCGTCGATGCCAAAGTTGAGGTACAGCATGCTGGACACGCCGTCCATGCGAATGCCGTCCACGTGGAAGTTCTCCAGCCAGTACAGCACGTTGGAGACCAGGAATGAGCGGACCTCGCCGCGGGCGAAGTCGAACTTGTGCGTACCCCAGTTGGGGTGAATCTCGTGCTCAAACAGCATGTGGCCGTTAAAGGTGGCAAGGCCGTGGGAGTCGGCGCAAAAACCGCCGGGTACCCAGTCCATGATCACGCCGATACCTGCCTCGTGGCACGCATCGATAAAGTGCATGAGCTGCTGTGGGTTGCCGTAGCGCGACGTGGCGGCGTAATAGCCGGTCGTCTGGTAGCCCCAGGAGCCATCGAAGGGATGCTCCATAAGCGGCATGACCTCGATATGCGTGTAGCCCATGTCGCGCACGTAGTCCACGAGCTCCACCGACAGGTCGTCGTAGGTGTAGAACTCGCCGCGCTGCGCGGGGAAGGGATCCATGGGGCCGGGGTAGTTGCCGTACTCGTCCGGCTCGCCCTGCGGTGCGTCGCCATGGCGCTTCCACGAGCCAATATGCACCTCGTAGATGTTAAGGGGCTGCGACATGTGGTTATGGCCGGCACGGCGCTTGAGCCACGCGGCGTCGTTCCACTGGTAGCCATCGAGGGTCCACAGCACGCTCGCCGTTCCCGGAGGGCACTCGGCCTTAAAGGCATACGGATCGGCCTTGTAGAGCTTTTCGCCCTCGTTGGTCTCGATAAGGTATTTATAGAGCTGGCCCTGCTCGGCGCCAGGAATAAAGCCTTCCCAAATAGCGCTTGTATGCATGGGCACCAGCGGGTTGGCTTCCTCGTCCCAGTCGTTAAATTCGCCGATGACATGGACGCTCTTTACGTCGGGCGCCCAAACGCAAAAACGCCAGCCGCGCGTACGGTTCTGCGTGTCGGGGTGAGCGCCCATCTTTTCCCAGCTGCGCTCCCAGGTGCCGATGCCAAATAGGTAGACATCGTCCTTGGTGAGCTCCGGTGCATGCGGGGCGGCTTTACGGGTAGCGGGCTTTTTGGTTGCTGGCTTTAGCTTTGTATCGCTCACGTTTGATCCCATCATGACGCGGCAGCGTGTTGCCTTGGTGACTAGATGCGAAAGGTCCAAGGCTGCACGAATCGAAGGGACGGCGATAGTTCTATGATTCGTTCCACCTCGCGTGCTCGGTGGAACTTTCGGCAGAAACTACGATAACACCTGTACGTTAGTTTTATGGACGAAAGCGGATTTGCGAGGGCGTTTAATCGGTAAGCGACATGTTTATACCACTGGCAGAATTGCCGTGGTAAAACCCTTGACAGTTTTACCAATTAGGGTTTCAAAACTGATAGGCTTACGTTTGGTAAAACGTTTTTAGCAGGTTGTTTACCATTTGACATCGAAAGGCTCGTTTATGGACCACATCGCTGCCCCAAGTGTTGCTTTTATTTTCGATTGCGATGGCACGCTGGTTAATAGCACCCCCGTTTGGGCCTATGCCCAGCCCGAGTTATTGCACCGCCACGGTGTCGACGTGACGGTCGACGATTTTGCCCAGTTTGAGCATTTGTCGCTGGAGGATGAGTGCCAGGCCTACCACGACACCTGGGGCATTGGCGCGAATGGCGAGGAGCTGTATCGCGAGCTTAGCGACATCCTGATCGATGGCTACTCCAAGGTGCCGCCGCGCGAGGGGCTCCTGGCGTTTTTGGAGCAGGCGAAGGCGGCAGGCATTGCCATGTGCGTGGCTACGTCCACGCCGGCCGAGCTGGTGCAGTCTGCCCTTGCGGCTGCTGGTCTTGATCGCTATATGGAGTTTATTACCACGACGGGCGAGGCGGGGCGCTCCAAGCAGTTCCCCGACGTGTACGAGCTGGCGCTGCGTCGCCTGGAAGAGCGCCACGGGCGCAAGTTTGAGCGCGCGTGGGTGTTTGAGGACGCCGTCTTTGGACTTAAGAGCTCTGGCGCTGCAGGCTTTAAGCGCGTGGGCATCTATGACCCACACGGCCGTATGGAGCGCGACGAGGTGCGTGGCAACTGCGATATCTTTATCGATAGTTATGAGGACCTGGACCTGGCCCCCGTGCTTTCGTTTGAGGGCTAGGCGAGGGCCGTGGTTTGCATAGTATTAGTGGTTTGCGGCTCGCCGGTGCTGGCGAGCCCTGAGTTGCTGTGCCGCCTGGCGGGGGAGTGCGACCACGTTGTCGCCGTGGACCGCGGGCTCGACGCGTTGCTGGGCGCGGGTCTTGGCTGCGACGTGTATGTAGGAGATGCCGATACGGTGAGCGACGCGGGTCGCGCGTTGGTCGATGCCGCCGAAGCCTTTGAGGTAGAACGCCACGACCCTTACAAGGACTATACCGATCTGGCGCTTGCGCTCGATTCCGTCCGCCGTCGCTGGCCGGGTGCGGAAGTGGTTGCAACCTGCGCAGCCGGCGGCCGCCCGGATATGGCGCTTTCCGTACTGGGGCTGCTCGCGGGCTACAAGGGCGCCCCAGTCTGGATTGCCGAAGACGAGATCACGGCCCGTATCCTGCACGGAGGCGAATCCTGGGCCATCGAAGGTGCCGAAGGCAAGACGTTTTCTATCATCGCCATAGCCCCCAATACCGAGGTAAGCGAACACGGCCTAGAATGGGAGCTAGACCACAGCCCCCTGGGCCTGTTGGCCGACACGGGCATTAGCAACGTCGTCAGGTCAACAGCTACAATCCAAGTCCACACCGGCACCGCCATCGCTTACCTCTACAAGTAAGCTCTATCGCATCAGGGTTTTATCGGGACGGTGGATAGAAATAAGCGCTCGAAGAGTGATTATTTCTGCCCCGTCCCAGGAAAACCCGTAAGTAAGAGATTCAACCCAAAATAGTCCTTGCATCAAAGAAAGTCTTCCCCTATAGTATCTCCTCGTCACGGGGGCGTAGCTCAGCTGGGAGAGCGCTTGACTGGCAGTCAAGAGGTCAGGGGTTCGATCCCCCTCGTCTCCACCATCGTGAATGCA
>CAUADW010000111.1 GCA_958427895.1 uncultured Collinsella sp. | reverse complement strand
TGGCGGCGGTGCTTGGTCACCGAATAGTGGTTGACCATGGAGTCCATGTTGCCGGCGCTGACGAGGAAGCCCAGGCGCGGCTCGCCGAGCACGGTGATGCTGGCGGGGTCGGTCCAGTCGGGCTGGCAGATGATGCCAACTTTGTAGCCGTGTGCGTCGAGGACGCGGCTGACGATGGCCATGCCAAAGCTGGGGTGGTCCACGTAGGCGTCGCCGCAGATGTAGACAAAGTCGCACTGGTCCCAGCCGCGCGCATCCATGTCGGCGCGGCTGACGGGGAGGAACTTATCGCGGCCCGGTCGCCAGGGGCGGGCGGGCGTCGCTTGGGAATGCTTGGTGCGGGCGACCGTGGCCTGCGCCTTACCGCTGCGCTTTTGCTGCTGGCCGCGCTGGGCATGCTTGCCGTGCTGGTTGTGCTGAGCGTCCTGGGGCTTTTTTGCCACGATTCCTCCCGTTGTTAGTATGCTGCACGTAATTGTAACCAGTCTTTTTGGGACGGCGCTAAAAAGACTGGTGGAGTACATGGGCTGGCGGATCGGCGCGTCGATGCGTGTGTCGCACCCACCGTTTGTTTCCAGACTGTGTATCTGCGCGTTGGGGAACCCGTCTCGCGCGCACGCCATGTTGTCAATGGGTTACAGTATGAACGGCGGCTATGTTTCCGCCAACGCACGAGAGAGTCGTCAACAAGGAGGATGCACGACGATGCAGCGTGCCAAACAGATATCGGAGTCCATCGAGCTGGGCATCATCTTGGCGCTCGCCGGTGGCTTTATGGACGTTTATTCGTACATTGGGCGCGATCATGTTTTCGCCAACGCGCAGACGGGCAACATCCTGCTCGTGGGCGTGAGCATCTCGGAGGGCAACTGGGCACTTGCGGGGCGCTACTTCTTCCCTGTGGTTTCGTTTGCCGTGGGTATTATGCTTGCCGACCTGGTACACGAGCGGTTTGGCAGTGTGATCCACTGGCGTCAGGTGACGGTGTTCTTTGAAGCCGTCATCTTGCTGGGCGTGAGCTTTATCCCCGGTGGCGGTTACAACCTACTCGCCAACTGCCTCACCTCGTTTGCCTGCGGCATGCAGGTCGAGAGCTTCCGCAAGATACATGGTCACGGCATCGCCACGACCATGTGCATCGGTAACCTGCGCAATGCGCTGCAAAACGTGGACGACTACATCATCACCCACAAGCGCGGCTTTTTGGAAAACGGCGTGCTGTACTTTGGCGTGATCTTTACCTTTGTGTTTGGCGCCGTGCTGGGCAACTGGTGCATTGAGCGCATGGGCCTGCACGCCATCGTCGTGGCGAGCTTGCTGCTGTTTGTCGCGTTTGCCATCATGTTCATCGACCGTGAGCGCGACTTGCGCTTACGCTGGAAGGTTGCGGCCGAGGCTTGGAAAGAGGGCTGCCGAAAGTAACCGAATGCGGCAAAGGGGCTGTCCCTTTGCCGCAATCTTTTTCATCATCTGTTGAAACGCTTTAACAATTTTGACGTTCTCACGTGTTTTTTGTTTCAAAAGCGTTAGGATGGGACTTATAGTGTGGGGCGTAACGGGTGCCCCGCGCACGATAGGAGGCTATCAATGGCTAATCGTTTCGTTCTCAACACCATTTCTTACCATGGTTCCGGCGCCATCAAGGAGATCCCCGGCGAGCTCCAGCGTCGCGGCTACAAGAAGATCTTCGTCTGCTCCGACCCCGATCTGGTCAAGTTTGGCGTTACCGCTAAGGTGACCGACGAGCTCGACGCCGCCGGCATCGCTTGGAGCCTCTACTCCGAGATCAAGCCCAACCCCACTATCCAGAACGTCAAGGACGGCGTCGAGGCCTTCAAGGCCGCCGAGGCTGACGCTATCGTGACCATTGGTGGTGGCTCCTCCATGGACACCGCTAAGGCTATCGGCATCATTATCAACAACCCCGAGTTCGCCGATGTTCGCAGCCTCGAGGGCGTTGCTCCGACTAAGAACCACGCCGTGTTCACCATCGCCGTGCCGACGACCGCCGGTACCGCCGCCGAGGTGACCATCAACTACGTCATCACCGACCCCGAGAAGGTCCGCAAGTTCGTGTGCGTCGACACCAACGACGCCCCCGAGGTCGCCGTCGTCGATCCCGACATGATGGCCTCCATGCCCGCCGGCCTGACCGCTTCCACTGGCATGGACGCACTGACCCACGCCATCGAGGGCTACACCACCAAGGGCGCCTGGGAGCTTTCCGACATGTTCCACTTTGAGGCCATTAAGCTGATCAGCGAGAACCTGCGCGACTCCGTCGCCGAGGCCAAGTCCGGCCAGCCCGGCTCCGGCCGTGAGGGCATGGCTCTTGGTCAGTATGTCGCCGGCATGGGCTTCTCCAATGTTGGCCTGGGCATCGACCACGCCATGGCTCACACCCTGTCCGCTCACTACGACACCCCGCACGGCGTCGCTTGCGCCATGCTGCTGCCGATCGCCATGGAGTTCAACAAGCCGGTTTGCGCTGAGCGCCTGGCCAAGGTTGCCGTCGCCATGGGCGTTGACACCACGGGCATGAGCACCGCCGAGGCCGCCGATGCCGCCATCGCCGCCGTTAAGCAGCTCTCTGCCGACGTGAACATCCCACACGTCTGCGAGGCCATGAAGGCTGACGAGATCGAGATCCTGGCCAAGGACGCCATGGCTGACGCCTGCTTCCCGGGCAACCCGCGCGAGGCGACGCTCGACGACGTCATCGAGCTCTTTAAGAAGATCTGCCCGGCTGCCTAACCCAGTTTGGTGGTCCTTCGCCCGTAGGCGTATGGTCTTTTGACTTGCTGCTGGCCCCGCCGTGCTGCGCACGGCGGGGCTTTTTGTGCTGCGTCAATGTCCTGAGACGGGTAAAACCAAAGCATGCTGCCCGCTGCGGATAGGTGGTGCACTTCCCAGCGTGCATTTTTGGGAGTATTCAGCAAGCTCTGAAAAATGCATAACGTTGTGAATGGGCCGTAGTGGCCCGCGGGCGCCCATCGACAGCCCCTGTGGGCGGGCTATCGATGGACGGAGATGGCTGTCGCCGCGTTTTTGGTTTGCGACGGTCTACAACACTGCTGTAACCGCGTCGTTTTGTCGTTTGTGATGGGGTCGTTGGGGCCCACGGTGCTGAATACTCCGTTTTTTGCACGGTCCAAGGTGGGGTACCCTGAGACGAAGCAAAAAGATGTCTCATATTTATGCAGATACCGATAGGATTTATGCAAGATTCGGGTTGTAAACCGTGCGCGTGCACAAAACCGGTGCGGGGACGTCGGGAGGCGGCTCGGCTCCTAGGGCATTGACCGTGCAGAACGGTTAAAATCGGGACTCGGTCTTAGTTTTACTTGGAAGGATGCATATGGCTTCTAATGTTGATGCTTCTCTAGAGGGGACGCTCTCCTATATCGCGGGACAGCTTAAGACGCTGACTTCTATCGCCTCGCCTACGGGCTATACCCGTGTGGCGACTGATTATCTAATGGAAACGTTGCGCGATATGGGCTTTGGCCCCGAGCGTTCTAACAAGGGCAATGTGCTCGTTGAGCTTGGTGGTGAGGGCGAGCCGCTCGTGTTGGCGAGCCATGTCGATACCCTGGGCGCCATGGTACGCTCCATTAAGGACAATGGCCGTCTGCGTCCCACGACGCTCGGCGGGCATCAGTGGTCTACGGCCGATGGCGAGAACTGCACCGTCTACACGCGTGACGGCAATGTGTACACGGGTGTGGTTCTTAACACCGAGCCTTCGGCGCACGTGGCCGACGAGCCGGTCAAGACCATCGAGAAGAACATGGAAATCCTGCTCGATGAGAATGTCGACAGCAAGGACGATGTGCTTGAGCTGGGCATTCAGACCGGCGACATCATCGCTATGGATCCGCGAACCACGGTGACGGAGAGCGGCTACATCAAGAGTCGCTTCCTTGACGACAAGCTGTCCGCGTCGATTCTGCTGGGTTTAGCCCGCGCCGTCGCCGCTGGCGAGGTGACGCTTTCACGCAAGGTGTCGCTGCTCTTTACCGTGTACGAGGAGGTCGGCCACGGCGGTGCCTTTGTGCCGGCCGACACGCGCGAGATGATCAGCGTGGACATGGGCTGCGTGGGCGACGACCTGGGCTGCACCGAGCGCATGGTTTCGATCTGCGCCAAGGATTCGGGCGGTCCGTACAACTACGACCTGGTAACCACGCTGTCCAACATCGCGCGCGAGCTGGAGCTCGATTACGCCATCGATGTGTACCCGCACTACGGCTCCGACGTCGAGGCCACGCTCTCGGCCGGCTACGACATTCGCCATGGTCTGATCGGCCCCGGCGTGTACGCGAGCCACAACTACGAGCGCAGCCACATCGACGGCGTGCGCAATACCTACGAGCTGGT
>CAUADW010000110.1 GCA_958427895.1 uncultured Collinsella sp. | reverse complement strand
TGGGCTCCACCGACGAGCTTGTCCTTGCGCTGTCCGAGGCGACGCCGGTACTGCAGGAGGGCCTGGGCGCCCCCGACAACGCCAGCTTTGCCGCCTGGGTCGCCACCAACGACATCGTGCGCTCCCAAATCGACGAGCGCATCCTGCGCGCAGCCGAGCAGGGGCTTCCATTTAAGAGAGGAGACCTCTAATGGATCCGAGCGTCTACATCCCCGCCTACCTGGAGCGCACCTATCTGGCGTCGCACCCCGAGCTCACCGATGCAGCACGCGAGCTTGTCCATAACGACATTAGTGCGAATCCCC
This sequence comes from uncultured Collinsella sp., assembly GCA_958427895.1. Taxonomy (GTDB): domain Bacteria; phylum Actinomycetota; class Coriobacteriia; order Coriobacteriales; family Coriobacteriaceae; genus Collinsella. The sequence continues at coordinate 4,085 of CAUADW010000110.1, read as the reverse complement.
AAAAGTACGCGCAGTCCGAGCATGCCCAGGCGCTGCTGTCCTATGCCGGTGTTCATCGCCACCTGCTCGACGAGCTCCATCGCATCGAAGATATGGGCAGCGACGAGGAGTTTGAGCAGACGCGCAATCGCCTGTTCGACGACATGCGCGATGAGCTGCTCAAGATTGTCCGCGTCGACGCACTGACCGTCGACGCGCAGCTGCTCGCCATCATCCTGGCCGACACACCCGTTGACGCCTGCCTGGGCGACCTGATGAAGCTCGAGGCAACCACGGCCGATTACCTGCAGCAAAGCGTGCCCGGGTTCGATATGGAGGCCCCGCACTACTGGGCCAACAAAGTTTTGACGGACGGCGTGACGGCGGCAGAGCTCACCGTGAGCGAGCCGGCGCTTATCGGGTGGCTTCACACACTCGAGGCCATCTCGCAGCTGTGCATGGCGAGCGCCCGCTACCGTGCTGCCGTCAACTATTCTCGCCGTGTTCTTAAGGCGGAAGGCTATCCCACCCGAGCGGCAGGCACCGTGTTACTCGCCCTCGCTCGCCTGGAAGACCAGGACGGCTTTTTTGCCCTGGCCCACCAGCTCGAGGAGCAGATGGGGGCCGATGCCCTCGAGAACTCTCCTTGGTATCTGCTCGCCCGCACGATTCTGCTGTTCAAAACAAACAAGATGCGCCCGGCGACACGCGCGCTGCGTGAGTTCGCCAACCGCTGCGAGGGTGGCGCGTTCTTCTTACTGAACCCCATGTACCAGACACCGTACCTTCCCTGCCGGCCCGAGCCACACGATCCCTGGGATCTTTCGCACCAGGCCGTTTGGGAAGCGGACGGTATTATCTCGGACACTCCCGACTTTGCCCCCTGGGCCAACGCCTGCGAAGATGTATCGCAGCTTGCCCAGGAATTTGCGCGCCGCTACGGATTTTAGTGACGCACTCGACCCGACCATGTCGTTTACGTTAGGAACGGTTTCATGAACCTCCGCTCATCTCTTGCCTGCACCTCGAGCGATATCGCTCGCTGGGGGCTGCGCTCCGTCCTTAAGCGCCAGGGCGGCGTACTCCCCGGCCGCATCGCCATGAAGATCGACCCCGAGTTGCTGAGCGACCTCGCTGGCCTTGTCGACCGCAGCGTGGTGATTACGGGTACTAATGGCAAGACCACCACTTCCAACCTCATCGCCGACGCCGTTGCTGCCAGCGGTGCTGCCGTGGTGTGCAACCGTGCCGGCAACAATATGGAGCCTGGTGTGGTAGGTGCTCTGCTCGAGGCCCGCGGCGGCCTTAAACACACCAGCAGCGGCAAGCGCGTGGGCGTTTTTGAGTGCGATGAGCTTTACACCGTACGCGTTCTGCCCAAGCTCAAGCCGACGTACTTTGTGCTGCTCAACCTGTTCCGCGACCAGCTAGATCGCTATGGCGAGATCGATCACACCCAGGAGGTCATCGCCCACGCGTTGGAGCTTTCGCCGGCAACGACGCTCATCTACAACGCCGACGACCCGCTGTGCGCCTCGATTGCCGCGCGCGTTCCCAATGCGAGTATTGCCTTTGGCATCGACGGCGCCACCGACACCGAGTCCGACCGCATTAGCGACTCGCGCTTTTGCTCGCAGTGCAACGCCCCGTTGGAGTACGACTACGTGCAATACGGCCAGCTTGGCGCATACCATTGCCCCTCGTGCGGTTGGGCACGCCCCGCACTGGTCCGCCGTGTGACGGGCGTGAAGCTCGGCTGCGACGGCTACGGCTTCGACCTGGTCTTTGGATCTGCGCCCGACGCGGCTGCCGTACACATCGCCACACGCTACAACGGTCTGTACATGGTCTATAACGTTGCCGCCGCCTTCTTTGCCGCACGCGAGTTGGGCGTGGACACGGCGTTTCTACAGCCTACGCTCGATGCCTACGTCCCCGCCGGCGGACGTATGGGCCGCTGGGAGATCGCCGGCCGTACCGTCGAGGCAAACCTGGCCAAAAATCCCGTGGGCTTCGATCGCCAGATCCAGTCCATTAAAACGGCAGGCGGCAGGCTCTGCGCCTTCTTCCTGAACGACAACGACGCCGACGGCCACGATGTCTCGTGGATCTACGACGTCGACTTCGAGCGCATCGCCGACACACCGGGTCTTGTCGCCTTTGCCGGAGGCACGCGTGCGCACGACATGCAGGTACGCCTCAAGTACGCCGGCATCGATGCCGCGATTATCTCGGACGTCGCGCAGGCAATTGGCGCCGTTGCGGATGAAGCCGCAGGCGACACTTTCTATGCCGTCGCCAACTACACGGCCTTCCCGCCGCTGGTCAAAGAACTCGATGGGCTGAAAGGCGCCACCGCCGATGCTGTTGCCGGGCGCGCCGTAGCCCGTGCCGACGGCAGCGCTCTTCCTGTCGGCATCGCGCCAGTCGAGCTTTCGCGCCCGCTGCGCATCGTCTACCTGTACCCCGATGCCCTCAACCTCTACGGCGACGGCGGCAACGTTATCGCCCTCGAGCGTCGCTGCGCCTGGCGCGGCATCCCCGTTCGCGTGGACGAGGTCCGTATGGGCGAGTCACTCGATCTCACCGATGCCGATATCGTCATGATGGGTGGCGGCTCCGACCGCGACCAGCTAGCCGTGGCACACGAGCTGCTCGCCCAAAAAGACAAGGTCGCATCCTATGTTGAGGATGGCGGCTCGCTGCTCGCCATCTGTGGCAGCTATCAGCTGCTCGGCCGTTCGTACTATATGGGCGAGGATCGCATTGAGGGTCTGGGGGTCATTGCTGCCGAAACCGTACGCGGCTCCGACCGCCTGATCGGCAACGTAGCCGTCAAAACCGACCTGGCACCTGAGCCCTTTGTGGGATTCGAGAACCATGGCGGCCGCACGCTTTTGGACGCCGATGCCACGCCGCTCGGAACGTCCGTCGTCACGGGCACCGGCAACAACGGCGACGATGGCTTTGAGGGCCTGATCTACAAGGGCGTCATCGGCACGTACCTGCATGGCCCGGCGCTGCCCAAGAACCCCGAGCTCGCCGACTGGTTGATCGCCCATGCCCTCGAGCGCCGTGGCGATGCACAGGCTGCCGCCCTGCTGCCGCTCAAGCCCCTCGACGACACCTACGAGCACGCCGCCCACGACGCCGCCATGAAGCTCCTCCCCTAGCACCTCACCACCACAAAGGGGACAGGCACCTTTGTGGTGGTTTTTCAGTTTGCCAACGATATGTGAACGGCTAAAAAAGTCTGCTATACTTTTTCCCGCTGTCCCCATCGTCTAGCGGCCAAGGACGCCACCCTTTCAAGGTGGATATCGCGGGTTCGAATCCCGCTGGGGGCACCACAGAATCTGAGAAGCCCGTTACCAATTCGGTAGCGGGCTTTTTGCTACCCATGCGCCGGGATTCGAACCCGACAGGGTGCGGAGCTGAGGAAACGCGCAAGCGTTTTCCAGCGTAGCACGCAAGGAGCGAAGCGACGCAGCGAAAGCGGGCGGCGCCAGCCGCACGCGGACATCCCGCTGGGGGCACCATTTGAATTGAAGAGCCCGTTACCCTCGCGGTAGCGGGCTTTTTGCTACCCATGCGCCGGGATTCGAACCCCGAGGGCATTAAATCACACTGTCGTCCAAGGGCCTGTGGGCAAAAAATAGCAAATATGAGTACTGTTACCAATTTAGTAACAGCGATTTCATGCCATCAGAAGGCGATTTAGACGCCAGGGGTCCTACGGCGGAAGAATTGCAGGCGTTTATCAGCTATGTACTTGGACATATGTTGCGTAACAACCCATATTTTGTAAATAGATAATGCTACAGGACTTGTGACAGTACTCATATTTGACGTTTTTTGCCCACGACCCCTTATTACGTGGGCGAATCAGTTGCAAAACGGACTCCTAAGCGTCCTTCGCAATCAAAAAGCCGGGGCCCGCGCGATGCGGACCCCGGCTCAATACCGTGACGATATGTCAGTTACGCTCTACACGTAGAACAGGATGTCGTCGTAGGTCGGGACCGGCCAGTAGTCGGCTGCCACGATCTCTTCCATGGCATCCACGGCGGCGCGCAGCGTATCCATAGCGGGAACGACCTCGTGTG
>CAUADW010000109.1 GCA_958427895.1 uncultured Collinsella sp. | reverse complement strand
GCCGGCGAGCTGCCGTTCGAGCTGACGGCGAGCATCGCGGGCGTTATGCTCGTGCGCTCGGCACGCCCCGATTCCAAGGCGAGCAAGTGGCTCGCTGCGCTGGGCGTTTTGATCAACGTGGGTCTGGTCGGCTACGAGATTATCGGATCGCTGCGCGTCGGCGGCAAGCTGATTGCGTTTCAGCTGGTTCTGACGTTTGCGTTGGTCATCGCAGCCAACTTCATCGCCTACCGCCTCACGCGCACGACCGAGCCCGACGAGCTTACGCGCTGGGCGTTGATGGTGCTGGCCGTGTGGGTCGCTCAGGCCATCATCCTCAACGTCATTGTTAAGCCGTTATGGTCGCGCCCGCGCATGCGCGTGATCGAGGTCACGCCGGGGCTCAATTTCCAGCCGTGGTGGGTGATCGGCAACCCCGACAAGTGGGCCTATATCGCCGCCGGCGTGATCAAGGACGGGTTCAAGTCGTTTGCGAGCGGACACACGGCGCATGCGGCGATCGGCCTTATGCTCGCCGGGCTTCCCGCGGCAGCCTTTAAGGAAAAACCTTCGCGTCGCCGCGTGATCTTTTGGGCGGCGGTTGTTGTTGCAGCGTTCGTCGCCTTTGGGCGCATCGTGATCGGCGCACACTTTTTGAGTGACGTGAGCTGCGGTTTTGCCCTGGTACTGGCACTTGAGTGCCTTGCCGCACGCATTGCCTATCCCAACGGCGTACAATAGCTCCGTTTGAATCATCTGGCCGATACCCGGTAAGAGAGGATTGCCATGCTCGCGTTTAACAACGACTATTCCCACGGCGCACATCCGGCAGTGCTGCAGGCGCTCGTCGATACCAACATGGAGCCGCAGCCCGGCTACGGTACCGATGTACACACCGAGCGTGCCAAGCAGCTTATCCGCGAGGCCTGCCAGGCCCCCGATGCCGACGTGTTTTTTCTGGTGGGCGGCACGCAGGCCAACGCGACGATGATCGACATGCTGCTCGCGCCGTACGAGGGCGTCGTTGCTGCTGAGACTGGCCACGTCGCCTGCCACGAGGCGGGCGCCATTGAGTTTGGCGGCCACAAGGTGCTCACCATCCCCGGCTACGAGGGCAAGATGCATGCCGAGGATCTCGAGAACTATATCCAGGTGTTCTACGAAAACGAGAGCTACGAGCACACGGTGTTTCCGGGTGCCGTGTACGTGAGTCTATCGACCGAGTACGGCACGCTGTACTCCAAGGCCGAGCTCGCGGCAATTCACGCAGTGTGCCAGAAGCGCGAGATTCCGCTGTTTGTGGACGGTGCTCGCCTGGCCTATGCGCTGGCGGCCGATGAGTGCGACATTACCCTGCCTGAGCTGGCGCAGCTGTGCGACGTGTTCTACATCGGCGGCACCAAGTGCGGCGCTCTGTGCGGCGAGGCCGTGGTGTTTTGCGGCATGCACGCCCCGGCGCATCCCATTCCGCGTATTAAGCAGCATGGCGCACTGCTTGCCAAGGGCCGCCTGACGGGCGTGCAGTTTGAGGCTCTTTTTACCGATGGCCTGTATTTTGAGATTGGTCGCCAGGCGATTGAGACCGCTCAGGCGCTGCGTCGCGTGCTGCACGAGCGCGGCTACCAGTTCTTCTTGGAGACGCCGACCAACCAGCAGTTCGTGATTCTGCCCAACGAGGACATGGCCCGCATTCGCGAGCATGCGGCGATCGAGTACTGGGAAAAGTACGACGATACCCACACGGTGGTGCGTTTTTGCACCAGCTGGGCCACGACGCAGGAGGATATCGACGCGTTGGCGGCTGTCCTGTAGCCTGATGTAATGACAAGGGGCCGCCCTGTGCCTGGGCTTGGCGCAGGGCGGCCTTTGCTTTTGAGGGAGAAGGGTTGTATGACCGAGATGTCCGAGCCGACAATTCGCCTGGCGACGCCCGATGATGCGCCGGTGTTGCTTGCCATCTATGAGCCGTATGTGCGCCAGACGGCGATTACCTGCGAATACGAGGTGCCGAGCGTTGAGGAGTTCGCCGGGCGCATCGAGCGTACGCTCAAGCGCTACCCGTATTTGGTGATGGAGCTGGACGGGCGTCCGGTGGGTTATGCCTATGCGAGCCCGCTCAACAGCCGCGAGGCATACGACTGGTCGGTCGAGACATCGATCTACCTGGCGCGCGATGTACGCCACGGCGGGCTGGGCCGCAATCTGCACGATGCGCTCAAGCAATGCCTGGTCGCGATGGGCATCACCAACATGTGCGCCCTCATCGCCGTGCCGCACGATAAGGACGATGAGTACCTGACGCACAACAGCCAGGATTTCCATGCCCATATGGGATATCGCCTGGTGGGCACCTTCGACCGCTGCGCCCAAAAGTTCGGCCGCTGGTACGACATGTGCTGGATGGAGCTGGTCCTGGCTGAGCGCACACCCAACCAACCCAAACCAATCTGGTTTCCCGACCTCCCCAAACCTACCATTTAGGGACAGGTTTATTTTGGCAGGTTAGCCGATGGGCTCGGTGTATTTGGCGCGGTCGGTGCGCTGGATGCGCTTGGAGACATGGAGCGGGCGGCCGTCGGTGTCGTAGACGTAGTCGGTGATCAGGATCAGCGCCTGCCCGCGCTCGACGTTGAGCAAAAACGCCTCGTTTTGCGAGGCATAGCACACCTCAAAGGTCTTATGTCCCTGTGCTGGCGCGCGATGGAATTCTTGGCGCAGCGTCGCGTAGAGCGAACCGTTGATATCGCGATCGATGAGCGTCTCGAAGCTTGGCGGCAGGTAGGTGGTCTCCAGGCACAGCGGCACGTCGTCCAGGTAGCGCAGGCGGACAAGTTTGACGAGCTTGCTGCCCACGGCGGCGTCAAAGAACTTAGCTATGCTGCCGGCCGCCTTGGCAAAGCCCGAGTCCACGGTGCGCGTGGTGGGCTTCATGCCCTGACCTTCGACCTGCTTGGTATAGCTCGAAAACACTAGGTTGTTCTCGTGGAGCGCGGGCGTGTCGGCCACAAAGGCGCCACGCCCGCGCTCGGTGCGCACCAGGCCCTCATCAACAAGAACCTTAAGGGCGTGGCGCACGGTGCTGCGCGACAGCTCCGATTCGTCCATGAGTTCCATCTCGGACGGCAGCTTGTCTCCGCGTGCGTAGATACCGGCGGCGATGCGGTCGCGCAACATGCCCGCCAAGCGCTCGTATTGGCTCAGTTTCTTTTTAGACGAAGCGTTCATGTGATCAACCTGTATCTAACTTATATGCCTATCTAAGCAAGCATGTATTCAATACAACAATAAAACCGCTGGTAGCCAGTTGTCGAAAACCGCATCAACAAAATATCTAAGACAAATATAGCATACAACTAGTCGACATAACCAAAACATGTATGTAACTTGTATGCCATCGAGAGCATCAAACGAGAAGAAAGGCTGATGCACGATGACTACTCAGGAACAGGTTAAGGACGTCGTCTCCCAGGTTTTGGCTGACAAGGCTGACAAGGGCGGCATCAAGCGCGTCGTGTGGATTGGCGCCGGCGGATCCAACGGCGGTAACTATCCTGCCCAGTACTTTATGGAGCACGAGGCCACGCAGGTCGTGAGCTCCAGCTACACCAGCAACGAGTTCGTGCACGCCACCCCGGCCTACGTCAACGAGAACACCCTGGCCGTCGTCGTGTCCATGCGCGGCACCAAGGAGACCATCGTTGCCGCCCAGGTCGCCAAGGACCACGGCGCCAGCACCATCGCCATCTATGTTGACGAGTCCGGCCTCACCGAGGTCTGCGACTACAAGATCCAGTACGACAGCCTGGCCGTCGACGAGTCCTGCATGGGCCGCACCAACTCTGCCGTCGTGACCATGATCGCCATGGAGCTTACGCAGCAGACCGAGGGCTATGCCGAGTACGAGACCGCTATGGCCGCCTTCGACTTGGTCGACCCCATCTATCGCAAGGCCGTCGAGTACACCCGTCCGCTCGCTGCCAAGTGGGCCGAGCAGAACGCCGACAAGCCCTGCATCAACGTCATGGCCCAGGGCCCGCTCTTTGGTGCCGCCTACGTCTTTAGCATCTGCAACGTGCAGGAGATGCTGCAGATCGACTCCTGCACCATCAACACCTGCGACTTCTTCCATGGCCCCTTCGAGATCCTGGACAAGCGCACCTCGCTGTTCCAGCTCATCAGCGTCGGCCGCAGCCGCTGCAACGACGAGCGCGGCATCCGCTTCGTCAACCAGTACGGTGGCGAGCGCGTCTATCAGCTCGACGCCAAGGAGCTCGGCCTCAACGACATCAAGGACAGCGTGAGCGAGTACTTCAACCACCTGATCTTTGCCCCGATCCTCAACAACGTCTACATGCGTGCACTCTCTGCCGTCACCCACAAGGACTACATGACGCGCCGCTACATGTGGAAGCTGGATTA
>CAUADW010000108.1 GCA_958427895.1 uncultured Collinsella sp. | reverse complement strand
GAGAACTGGTGCGGATACTCATTGACGCGCTTCTCGGGCTCGGGGATACCCACGAGGTCCAAAAGCTCGGTAGCGCGCTTGAGCGCCTCCTGCTTGGAGTAGCCACGGTGCAGACGAAGGCCCTCGCCCACCTGCTTGCCGATCTTATAGACCGGGTTCAAGGAGGTCATAGGATCCTGGAAGATCATCGCGATGTCGTTGCCGCGAATGTGCTGCATCTCCTCCTCGGTCATCTCGAGGATAGAACGACCGCGATAGCGAACGTCGCCGCCCTCGATCTTTCCCGGAGGCATCGAGATAAGACCCATGATGGTCATGGCGGTCACGGACTTACCGGAGCCGGACTCACCGACGACGCCCAGGGTCTCGCCGCGATCGAGCGTGTAGGAGACACCGTCGACAGCGCGAACAACGCCGTCCTCGGTGTGGAAATACATCTTAAGGTCATCGACCTCGAGCAGATGCTGGCCCTCAGGAACCGGCTGGTCCTTCAGGTCCACATAGTTCTTGTTCTTCTTCATCCTTATGCGTCCTTCATCTTGACGTCGAGGGCGTCGCGCAGACCGTCACCCAGCAGGGTGAAGGCGAGCACCGTCGAGAGAATTGCCAGACCGGGCATGATCATCATCCAGGGAGCGGTCAGAAGATACTGCTGACCGTCCTGAATCATGGAGCCCCACGAAGGCGTAGGCGGAATAACGCCCATGCCGAGGAAGGACAGAGCGGACTCGGTCAGAATGGCGCCACCAATGTTCATGGTCGCGTAGACCACGATGGAGGCGACGGAGTTCGGGAAGATGTGACGCACGACGATACGAGCATCAGATGCACCCATCGCGCGCGCAGCATCAACATAGTCGTTTTCCTTGACGGTCAAGATCGCAGAGCGGAAGACGCGCGCAATCGAAGGCCAGCCGAGAATACCGATGGCGATAAAGACGTTCTGAAGACCACGGCCGATAACGGCGATCATGGCGACAACGAACAGCACGTACGGGAACGCCAGGAAGATGTCCGCACAGCGCATGATGATCGTATCCCAGATGCCGCCGTAGAAACCGGCCAGAGCACCCATGACCAGACCAATCAGCGTGGAGATCGCGGTGGCTATAATTCCGACGGACAGCGAAACGCGCGCACCATAGATAACGCGGACGAGAATGTCACGACCAAGGGCGTCGGTGCCAAACGGGTGCTCTGCACACGGAGCCAGCAGCGACGTCTCGGCCATGGTGGTCGAGTCGGAAGCCGTCGGAGAACCGAGCCAGGGCTTAGCCCACAGATCTGCGGTCAGGGCAACCACAACGACGATGATGATCCAGCAGACACCGATAACGGCGAGCCTGTTCTTACGAAGACGCTTAAAAGCGTCGCCCCACAGCGTGCGGGACTTGGCGGGAGCAGATGCGGCCTTAGTGGCGGTAGCCTGCTCCTGAGACTGAGAATCAGTTTCCTGCATGAGACGTACCTCCCTTAGGCCTTATCCGACGGACCGCCAAGGCGGATGCGCGGGTCGAGGAATGCATAGCTAATGTCGACGAGCAGGTTAATCACCATGACGACGACAACGATGAGCGTAACGCCGCCCATAACGATGGGCCAGTCACGCATGCTAATGGCGCGATAGACCTCATAGCCGATACCGGGCCAGTTAAAGACCGTCTCGGTCAGGATGGCGCCCGAAAGCATGCCGCCAAAGTCGACACCAATATAGGTAACGACGGGGATGAGTGCATTCTTAAGCGCATGCTTGATGATGATCGCGCGATTGGAGAGACCCTTGGCCTTTGCCGTGCGGATGTAATCCTGGTTCATGACGTCAAGCAGCTGCGAGCGCATAATGCGGGCGGCATAAGCGGTCGAAACCGAAGCCAGCGTAATGGTCGGAAGCACATAGTGCATCCAATCCTGATACTGAGAGCTGGAACCGCCGGCACCCGAGATCGGCATGGAGAATGCACCGCCCGTGGCGTCCTTGAGAATGACGCCAAAGAACAGTTGCAGCAACATACCGAGCCAGAAGGCCGGGACGGCAACGAGGATCGACGTGGTGAGCGTTACCAAAATATCCCAGAAGGAATAACGCTTTACCGCCGAAATGATACCCGCACCGATACCCATGATTGCCTCGAGCACGATGGCGCACGCGGCAAGTTTGACCGTATACGGATACTTCTGGGCAAAGATATCCGTAACCGGCAGCTTGCGCTGATACGAATTGCCCAGATCGCCATGAAGCAGGCCGTTCATGTAATACAAGTAACGGTCCACGAGCGACGTTTGAACGGGGTCGCCGTTCTCGTCAAGGATCGCGTTGCCGTCCTCGTCCGTCTGGACCAGGTGATAGCGGACGCGAAGCTGAAGCTCCACCTCGGGGGACAGAGCCTTGTCTCCACCGATCAGCTTGATCGGATCTCCCGGCACGATATTCTGGAGGGCGAACAGAATCAGCGTAACGCCCAAAAACACCGGGATGAACTGAAGCACACGTTTAACGATGTACTTACCCATACCACTCCCCTATCTAGGGATTAACCTAAATGGGATGCCGATCGCCAGACCGGCATCCCAAAATTACCATCAGCCAGTTTACCCCAGGTTAGGGAGAACTGTATGTTTCCCATGAGGTCTACGTAAATACTTGACCCTCACGGAAGCTGCAAACTCTTAAGCGAGCTCAGCGGTACCCAGATCGGCGTGCTTCTGCGGATCGACATAGAGGTGCTTGATGCGATCGGAGCCGGCGATGGTGTGCGTGTAGAACATCACCGGGATGACCGGGCAGTCGGCAGCGACCATTGCGTCGGCCTCCTGCATCTTAGCGACGCGCTCCTTGTCGTCAACCGTGGTACGGGCCTCGTCGACCTTGGCGTCGAACTCGGGGTTGTTGTAACCAGAGCGGTTGTCGCCACCGAGGGAGTCGGAGTGGAACAGCGGATACAGGAAGTTGTCCATGATCGGGTAGTCGGCAATCCAACCCAGACGACCGAACTGATAGTTAAAGTTCTGATACTGCTCGAGCAGGGCAGACCACTCGGGGGTATCGGAGACAGCGGTAACGCCAACCTTGGCGAGGTCGCCGATGATGGACTCCATGATCTCCTTGTGACCGCCGTCCTGGTTGTAGGAAAGGGTCACGCTAATGCCACGATCCCCGTTAGCGCCAGCGGGAGCAACCTTGTCGAGGTACTCGTTAGCCTTGTCGACATCGTAGGCGCAGAACTCCCATGCGCCCTCCTTGTAGCCATCGATGCCCGGAGGAACAATGCCGTCGGCGGGGGTACGGGTACCCTTGAAGATGGTCTTGCAGATGGCCTCACGGTTAATGGCCAGGGAGATACCCCTACGCAGGTCAGCGTTGTTGAACGGCTCGGCCGTGTTGTTGCAGGTCAGGTAGTAGGTGGAAGGCTCGGCGCCGAGCAGCATGCGCTCGCCGTCACCCATGGTGTAGCCGTCCTTGGACACGCCGCGATCCTTCTTGGCGGCATCGATCTGAGCGACGGGAACGTCGCAGACATCGAGGTTACCGGCCTGGAACTCCTTGTAAGCGGTCTCCATGTCCTTGATGACCTGGAAGTGGATGCCATCGATCTTGGCCTTGTCGCCATAGTAATCGTCGAACTTCTTGACGTTGATCTCCTGGCCATCCTCCCACTTGCCGTCCATCATGAACGGGCCGTTACCGACCGGGGCAAGGTAGAAGCTCTTGACATCGGACTCGGCGCACTCGGGAACCGGGGCCAGAGCCGGGTGAGAGGCGACGAAGGGGAAGTCGGCGTAAGCGGAAGACAGCTTGACGACGAGGGTCTCATCGTCAGGGCACGTAACACCGCTGAGCTCGGTGGCGTTACCGGCAAGCAGATCGTCATAGCCCTCGACCATGGAAAGGTGATAGGAGACCTCGGAAGGGCCATACTCGGTAGCGATGGCCGACTTGGTGTTGACCAGACGCTCCCAACCGAGCTTGAAGGACTTAGAGGTAACGTCGTCACCGTTGTGGAACTTGGCCTTCTTGATCTTGAAGGTAAACTCGGTGGCGTCGTCGTTGGACTCAAAGGACTCGCAAGCCAGCGGAACGATCTCGCCCTTCTCGGCGTCGTAAGAGGTCAGAGCGTCAAAGAGCTGATACTCGACCTGAGTACCCTGGTCCTCCTGGACGTTGTAGGGGTCGATGCAGACCGGGTTGTTGATGTAGAAGTTCAGCGTCGAACCGGACTCAGAACCGGAAGCGTCGCCGCCCTTCTTGCCACATGCGGCAAGAAAAGCCATGGAGCTCGCAGCAAGGGTACCGCCGACAAAGGCGCGACGACCCATAACGGGCTGGTGGAACATAGAATCAGCCATGCCATCCTCCTTATGAGATAGGACAAAGAAATGTTCAGTCGGACACATGTCGAGACAATCCGATCCGAACCATCAAAACGC
>CAUADW010000107.1 GCA_958427895.1 uncultured Collinsella sp. | reverse complement strand
TCGCGGCGAGACAGTCCGTCATCGACCATAATGAGCCCCTGCGGGCCCTCGATGAGTGCGCAGTTGCCTTTAGAGCCACTGCCGAGGATATGAAGGTGCAGACGAGACATAAGATTCCAAAGGATACAATGGGTGCGGACGAATAGAGGAGGAAGCGAATGCCAACGGTATCACAGCATTACGGACACCATGCCGTGCCCGGGGCAGTCGATGAGACCCGAACGAGGCAGCAGGCTGCTCCTGTCGTGCTCATGGTATCAGGCGGCGCGGACTCGACGGCACTGCTTCTTATGGCGTGCACATCAAAGCTGGATATCCAAGACGGACGCGGTGTTGCCCCCATTGCTCGCGAGCGCCTGCATGTGCTGCATGTAAACCATCATCTGCGCGGCAAGGCGTCCGATGGCGACGAGGCCTTTGTGCGTGAGCTCTGCGCGAAATATGGTTTACCACTGTGCGTGGAGCACGCTTATTTTGATGGGGAGTCGGGCAATATTGAGGCCGCGGCCCGCGAGGTGCGCTATGCCGCGGCGCGGAGGTATGTTCGCGAGCTCTGCGCCCAGACGGGGGCACCGCGAACGGCGGCTCGTATCTGCACCGCGCACACGTCTTCGGATCGCGCGGAAACGTTTTTGATGAACGCGATTAAGGGTTCGGGGCCCGCTGGCCTATCGAGCATTCCTCGCCGGAGGAATATTGTGGTGCGTCCCTTGCTCGACCTAACTCATGGCGAGCTCGTGGGCTATCTACAGGTACATGGTCAGCCGTGGCGTGAAGACGAGAGCAATGAGGATATCTCGTATCTGCGAAACTACGTGCGCCATCGAGTGATGCCGGTGGTGGCGCAGCGCAACGCGAGCGTCTGCAAGACGATTGGCGCCGCCTGCGAGATCTTAGGCGATGAGGACGCGTTTTTGTCTCAGCTTTCGGCACAGGCGTTTCGAAGCTGCCTGCGTAAGGAGGCGGCGGGCGCGCTGGTGCTCGATGCCAGGCGCCTTGCTGCGGCCGAGGTGGTAATCGCGCGGCGCATCGTGCGACTGGCGATTAAGCGCATCGATCCGGACGCTCGTCCAGAGATGCGACATGTGGAGCGAGTCCTTTCCTGCGTTGCCGAGGGCGCCGGCTCGGTCACGCTTCCGGCGGGGATTGACGCACGCATTGAGTTTGGCATGCTGGCGTTCAAGGCGCCGGCGGCTCGCGAGGGCCTGGTCGCGGACTGGGTTACCGTACCCGGTCGTTTGCCGTTGGGCGGGGGACGTATGCTGGTCACAGAACCGATGGCCGTTGAGCCGGGATGCGATATCGTGCGCCGCGCCCGTGAGCTTGCAGCTGCCGGGGAAGTGACAGCTTTGGTAGACGCGGCTGCCCTGGGTTTTGCCGACAGCGATAGTGAGCGGATCCTGGCGGGCTCGCGTGGCGAGATCCCTGCCGAGGCGCGATTGGCGCGCCTGTGGGTGGACGGTCCTGCACCGGGAGACGTGATGTGCCCGTTAGGGATGAGTGGTCGAAGCAAGAAAGTATCCGACTTGCTAGGTGAGGCTCGCATTCCCGTTTCCGAGCGCGCCGGCGTGCCCATGGTGAGGACGGCGCCGGGGGGTGCCGTGGTGTGGGTCGCCGGAGTTCGCGCGGACGAGCGTTTTAAGTGCACGGCTGCAACGCGCGTGGCATATCTGCTCCGCGTGGTCGATGCGGAATAGCGTCCCACGCCTGCTATTCTGTGCGACGTTGACGGTATTCCCGCGCTGATGGCGCACGGGCTGGTAAATTTACCCCGTGCGCTGCTAGAATGTGTAGTTCGCGTCCATACGGCGGTGTGTGGGCGATAAGCACAAGAAAGGGTTGTCATGGCTTCTCAACATCCGGATATCGAGAAGGTTCTGTTCACGCAGGAGGATATCGACGGCATCGTTTCTCGCCTGGGCGAGGAGATCACTCGCGACTACGCGGGTAAGGATCTGGTGCTGATCGCGGTTCTGCGCGGTGCCGTTGTCTTTATGGGCGACCTGATGCGCAAGATTGAGCTACCGACCAACATCGATTTCATGGCTGTTTCGAGCTATGGCGACGGTGTGAAGTCTTCGGGCATCGTGCGTATCATTAAGGATCTGGATATCGACATCCGTGGTCGCGACGTGCTGATCGTCGAGGACATTCTGGACTCGGGCCTGACCCTCAAGTACCTGATGAAGAACCTCGAGAGCCGCAAGCCCGCTTCGCTGGAGGTCGCTGCCTTCCTGTGGAAGGACGTTGAGGACCGCGTCTCGGCCATCACGCCCAAGTATGTTGGAACCCATTGCCCCGATGCCTTTGTGGTGGGCTACGGCCTCGACTATGCCGAGCGCTATCGTAACCTTCCGTATCTGGGCATTTTGAAACCGGAGGTTTATTCGTAAGATGCCCGACGACCATAACGATAACAATTCCCAGACTCCCCGGGAGCCTAAGATCCCGGGGATGCCCGGAGGCAAGAAGCCCACGCGTACGGGCTGGCTGTATTTTATTTTGGCTTGCGCGCTTCTGGGCTACGCCTTCTTTAACATGGGCTCCGGCTTTGCCAATTCTAGCAATACCGTTAAGCTCGCGACGAGCGAGATGGTGAGCGCCATCAAGCAGGATCGCGTCGAAGATCTGACCTATACGGTTCAAGACGGAAGCGTGACGGGTCATTACTGGAAGACGAAGAAGGACAAGGGCGATACGAGCGAGCTCAAGAGCTTCTCCTCGACCTATGTCGGCTCCGATTCGCTTGCCGAGCTCATGTCGGAGCACCCCGATACCAAGTACATCGTCAACACCAACGATCCCGATTTTTGGGGCGACTTGGCGATGAGTGTGCTTCCGACGATCGCCCTTATCGCCATCATGTTCTACTTTATGCGCCAGATGATGGGCGCCAACAACAGGAACATGCAGTTTGGCAAGACCAACGCCAAGACCAACGAGGCCACACGCCCCAAGGTCAAGTTTGAAGACGTTGCCGGCGTGGACGAGGCAGTCGAGGAGCTCGAGGAGATCCGTGACTTTTTGAGCGATCCGGATCGCTATCGCAAGCTGGGCGCCAAGATCCCGCGTGGCGTGTTGCTGGTTGGCCCTCCGGGCACCGGTAAAACGCTGCTGGCCAAGGCTGTTGCCGGCGAGGCGGGCGTGCCGTTCTTTAGCATCTCGGGTTCCGACTTTGTCGAGATGTTCGTAGGTGTCGGCGCCAGCCGTGTGCGTGACCTCTTTAAAGAGGCCAAGTCCCAGGCCCCGTCGATCATCTTCATCGATGAGATCGATGCCGTGGGACGTCAGCGCGGAGCCGGCTTGGGCGGCGGCCACGACGAGCGCGAGCAGACGCTCAACCAGCTGCTGGTCGAGATGGACGGCTTTGAGGAAAGCGAGTCGGTCATCCTGATCGCCGCCACCAACCGCCCCGACATTCTGGATCCGGCGCTGCTGCGTCCCGGTCGTTTTGACCGTCAAGTTACGGTCGACCGTCCGGACGTGAAGGGCCGCGAGCAGATCTTGCGCGTGCATGCCGAGAACAAGCCGATGGACGAGGACGTTAAGTTTGAGAAGCTCGCCCAGATGACCGTTGGCTTCACCGGCGCCGATCTGGCAAATCTGCTCAACGAGTCTGCGCTGCTGGCCGCTCGCCGTCATCGTTCCGTGATCTCGATGGACGAGGTCGAGGAATCGATGGAGCGCGTGATTGCCGGACCGCAGCGCAAGGGTCGCGTGATGACCGAGGCCGAGCGCACCACAATTGCCTACCACGAGAGCGGTCATGCCCTGGTGGGCCACATCCTGGAGCACTCCGATCCGGTCCACAAGATCTCGATCGTCAGCCGCGGTCAGGCGCTGGGCTACACGCTGCAGCTTCCGCAGGAGGACCACTTCCTCAAGACCAAGAACGAGATGCTCGACGAGCTCGCCGTGTTCTTGGGCGGTCGCGTTGCCGAGGAGCTCATGTGCGATGACATCACGTCGGGCGCGAGCAACGACCTGGAGCGTGCGACCAAGATGGCGCGCGAGATGGTCACGCGCCTGGGCATGAGCGAAGAGCTGGGCACGCAAGTGTTTGGCGAGGCGCAACATCAGGTGTTCCTCGGTCGCGATTACGCCGATCATCAGGATTACTCCGAGGAGACGGCGCGCCGCATCGATATCGAGGTTCAGCGCATCATGCGTGAGGCCCATCGTCGTGCGGTCGAGATCCTGGACGCCCGTCGCGATCAGCTCGATCTGATGGCGAAGGTGCTGCTTGAGCGCGAGACCGTCGAAGGCGACGCCGTGAATGCCCTGCTCGATAATGAGTGGGACGCCTACCTTGAGCGCGAGGGCGATATCCTGGCGGCCAAGGAGGAGCGCAATGCCAAGGCGGCCGGCATGCCGACCAAGAAGCGCGCGCCTCGTATGAGCGAGGAAGAGCTGGCGGCTGATGCCGCGGCCTTTGCGCAGGCGGCCATGCAGGAGGATGCCGAAGCCGCATCCGATGATGCTGACGATGACCATGCCGTCGTCGATGCCGACACCGACGCCGACAAATAGTCTTTGTGGCGAAAGCCTCCGCGGGGAAACCTGCGGAGGCTTTTTCTTTT
>CAUADW010000106.1 GCA_958427895.1 uncultured Collinsella sp. | reverse complement strand
CCGATGATGATGGCGGGGTTGAGGTGATGGGCCATGCTGCGAAGCTGCTTGACCTGTGCTCCTGTCAGTGCCATGGGTTCTCGCTTTCTATGTATGGGGCGCCCCGCGACGGGGCCTTAATCTACGTGAGCTGTCCCACGATAGCGCAGGAACGGCGCGGTGTGGGGCGCGTTTGCCCAGTTCAAAAAGAATGCGGATGCCGAGTGAGTGGGCGGCGTGGGCTGCGAACAGGCTATGAGCTGGGCGCAGAGACCGGCTCCCATGCAATAAACGCCCAACGGACCTTGCGGACGTGGTCGAGCATATAGCGTCCCTGCGGCACGCCCTTGGACCCCGGCTCACCGGCATGGGGGTTCTCAATCATGTGTTGAGCGATGTAGTCGCGCAGACGGTCGACCTTATCCTCGTTGCCATGCTCAAGCATGCGGGAAAAGTCCGCCACACCCGCCTCAAGGCTATTGAAGGTGTCGCGACGAGGCGATTCAAAGTACGTAACCTGCGGCAGGGCACCCATCTGAATAAGGATATTAAAGGCATACACAAAGCCATTGCTGCAGGTAACGGAGGCACCAATGGCGTTCATCAAGTGCAGATCATAGCGCGGGCTGGAGTTGGCAACCATCGTGACAGCACAACGCCGACGAGCCGTACGGTCGAGCTTGGCAAGTGCGCCTTTTAGGTTGGTCGTGGTGACAGAGCGACTGGCAAAGGCAACATCCACCGCTTTCGCGACCGGTCCAACCAGATCCCAGTCATCATCCCAAGCAAGCTCAAGCGGCGTTATGCGCCCCTCGAGCCCGTAGTACTCAATGCCGGCATCAAGCGTGCCCAGCATGGCGGGGGAGAAATCAGCCGCAATCACAGGATGCCCAACCTGAGCAAGCGGAATAGCAATCGACCCAGCCCCACATCCCATATCAAGCACCGACTCGCCGGGCTCAAGCGCCAACAGCTTCATAAAATCCCGAGCATAAGGGGCAGTCTCAAGCGGCCGAAAATGCCGAGCCCGCTTATCCCACTCAAAAGAATCATCAGCCCGCCGCCGAGCAGCTTGCAGGCGCATCCATTCGCCATTCCAATCCGCAGCAAGCAGCTCAGAACGAATCAAATCATCAGCCACGGGCCAACCTCCTAGCAACAAAAAAGCGACTCCTCCCAAAAGAAGAGCCGCAACCAGCATATATCAGAAAAAGAACCGTTCCAACGCCAAACCGCCCTCACAACCAAGGCGGGCAGGAGCGAAGCGACTGCCATACGGGATAGAACCCAACTGAGGTCCCGTTGTGCGGGAGCCCCGGGGAGGGCAAATATATAAGGTCGATCGCGAGTTCCGCACGAGCCGGAGAGCACTTAATGTGCTCTCCGTGCGAGTCAGGACTGTCCGAGCAGGCGACCTTATATATTTGCCCTCCCCGGGGCTCCTCGCCAGTCCCTCTCAGCTAGTTCTTGAGCGAGTTCAGCGGCGCCGGGAAGCGTCCACCGCGGTGGGCAAGCACGGTGCCGGCGTTGGGGTTCACCGGCATGATGGGCGCACGGCCAAACAGGCCACCGTACTCGACGCAGTCGCCCACGCCCTTGCCGATGGCGGGGATCACGCGGACGGCCGTGGTCTTGTTGTTGATGACGCCGATGGCCATCTCGTCGGCGATGATGCCGGCGATGGTCTCGACCGGGGTGTCGCCGGGGATGGCGATCATGTCCAGGCCAACGGAGCACACGCAGGTCATGGCCTCGAGCTTCTCGAGCGAAAGCGCGCCGGCCTCGACGGCGGCGATCATGCCGGCGTCCTCGGACACGGGAATGAAAGCGCCAGAGAGACCGCCCACGCTGGAGCTGGCCATGACGCCGCCCTTCTTGACGGCATCGTTGAGCATGGCGAGCGCGCAGGTCGTGCCCGGGCCACCGCAGGTGCCCACGCCGATGATCTCGAGGATGCGCGCGACGGAGTCGCCGATGGCAGGCGTGGGAGCCAGCGACAGGTCGACAATGCCCTTCTCGACACCCAGACGATGGGCGGCCTCGCGGCTCATGAGCTCGCCGGCGCGGGTGATCTTAAAGGCGGTCTGCTTAATCTTCTCGGCGACTTCCATCATCGATGCGGAGTCGGGCAGCGTCTCCAGGGCTGCGGCCATAACGCCGGGGCCCGAGACGCCTACGTTGATGACGGCGTCGGCCTCGCCACCGCCGTGGACGGCGCCCGCCATAAACGGGGAGTCCTCGACCATGTTGGCAAAGCAGACAAATTTGGAGGCGCCGACGGAGTCCTGGTCGGCCGTGAGCTTGGCGGCATCGATGATGGTCTGGGCGGCCATGAGCACGGCATCCATGTTGATACCGGCGCGCAGGCTGGCGACGTTGACGCTGGAGCAGACGCGGCTCGTGGTGGCGAGCGCCTGGGGGATGGACTGGATGACGCGGCGGTCGGCGTCGCCGATGCCCTTCTGGACGAGCGCGGAGAAGCCGCCCAGGTAATCGATGCCGAGCGTCTCGGCCGCGCGGTCGAGGGCATGCGCGATGGGGGTGAGGTCCTCATCCTTGCAGCACGCGGCGATCTGCGCCACCGGGGTGACGGAAACACGCTTGTTGACGATGGGGATACCGTACTCGCGCTCGAGGTTCTCGGCGGTCTCGACCAGATGCTCAGCCGTGTGCGTCACGTGGTCGTAGATCTTCGTGCACATGCGGTCGAGGTTCTCGTCACCGCAACCCATGAGCGAAACACCCATGGTGATGGTCCTGATGTCGAGGTTCTGCTCCTCAACCATGCCGCGGGTTTCCGCGATTTCTGCGGGCGTGATCGCCATCCTTGCGCTCCTATCTGCCAAAACGAGCATAGTCTTATCTATTCTAACGTGCCGCACGTGCCAAGTGGCGCATGCGGCACGTTTTGGTGCTCGGTTGTTTCCGTTGTGTTACTGCCCAAAGACCTCTTCGGCGATACGAGCGCTTTCGGCGGCGTCCTTGGCGTAGTAGTCCGCGCCGATCTGCTTGGCGTATTCGGGGGTGAGTACGGCGCCGCCTACGATGATCTTGACGCCCGGCACCTCAGTATGAAGCAGCTTGATGGTCTCCTCCATGGCCACGACGGTGGTAGTCATAAGCGCCGAGAGGCCGACGAGCTTAATGTCACGCTCCTTGACGGTCTTGAGCACCTCTTGCGGATCGACGTCGCGGCCCAGGTCAAAGACGGTGTAGCCGTAGTTGTCGAGCAGCATTTTGACGATGTTCTTGCCAATATCGTGGATGTCGCCCTTGACGGTGGCCACGCAGATCTTGCCCTTGTCGGCAATCTCGCCGGCGGGCATCAGGCGCTTGATGGTGTCGAAGCCCACGCGTGCGGCCTCGGCCGAGGCCATAAGCTGCGGCAAGAAGAACTTGCCCTGGTCAAAGAGGACGCCAACCTCGTCGAGGGCGGGGATAAAGTGATTGTTGATGAGGTCCATGGCGTCGTGGTCTGCCAACAGACGCTCGGTCTCAGCAGCGATCTCGCCTTTGCGGCCCGAGACGACCATGCGACGAATCGGGTCGTCGTTGCCGTCGGTGCCGGCGGTGCCCGCGGCAGGCGCGGCATCACTCGATGCGGCCTGAGCTGCTGCCGGGTTTGCGGCGATCTTATACGGATCGGTCCAGCCGGCGTAGCGCTCGATGTATCCGGTCGAGCCCTCGTCCTCAACGCTCAGGACGCGATAGCTGTAGACGGTATCCATAAAGCGCTTGGAGCCTGGGTTCATGATGGGGGCATCGAGACCTGCGCCAAAAGCGGCAGCCAAAAAGACCGAGCCCAGTAGCGGGCGGGCAGGCAGGCCAAAGCTGATGTTCGACACGCCGAGCGCGCATTTGACGCCCAGACGCTCCTTGCACAGGGACATGGCGCGTAGGATCTGCTCGGCCTGGCGTTGATTGGTCGAGGCGGTCATGACCAGGCAGTCGATGAGGATGCGGTCCGGTCCGATGCCGTAGCGGGCGGCCTCGGCCACGATGCGCTCGGCGATGGCGAAGCGAGCCTCGGCGGTATCGGGAATGCCGCCTTCGTCGAGCGTAAGGCCGACAACGTTGGTGCCGTAGTGGGCGACCAGCGGAAAGATCTCATCCATGATCTGCTGCTTGCCATTGACCGAGTTGATGATGGGCTTGCCGGCGTAGCGGCGCACGGCGGCCTCGACGGCTGCGGGGTCGGTGGAGTCGATCTGCAACGGCAGCAGCGTGGAGCCCTGGAGCTGTTCGGTCGCCTGTTGGATGATCTTGACCTCGTCGATCTCGGGCAGACCCACGTTGACGTCCAGGATGTCGGCGCCCTGTTCCTGCTGGCTGATGCCCTGGCTCACGACGTAGTCCAGGTCGCCGTCGCGCAGGGCCTGCTGCAGGCGCTTTTTGCCGGTGGGGTTGATGCGCTCGCCGATGACGGCGATCTTGTGGCCGTCGCAGGGAAGGTCCACGACCGTTTGGGCGCTCGTGACCGACATGCTGGGCTTGCGGCGGCGCGGGCTGGGCGTGTGGTTGTCGATAAGCGTGCGCAGGGCCGCCATGTGCGCCGGCGTGGTGCCGCAGCAGCCGCCCACGACGCTCACGCCGTCGGCGATCATGCCGG
>CAUADW010000105.1 GCA_958427895.1 uncultured Collinsella sp. | reverse complement strand
TCGCCGCGCCGCCATCGCCCGCATTGAGCTGTTTGAGCCCGTGGGCAAGGGCGACTTGCTGGAGCTTCGTCACGACGATGAGTTCGACCAGTTCCTGACCACCATTGCCGCCGATGATGCCGCCGCCGGCGATGTTATCGAGTGCCGCGTGCCCCGTAGCATGCCCGAGGGTTGCCGCGTGCGCGTGATTCGAAGCCAGCGCGCCATCGACGCCGCCGGCGCTGCGCTCAAGCGCGACGTGCTGCGCCGCCGCGCCGTAGACGTGTCCGTTGTGGCGCGTCTGGGCGAGCCGTTTACCGTTACGCTCACCTGCTGCGACGACCCCGCGCTTACCGCCACCGCCACCGGCTTTACCGTCGAGGCCGCCAAGACCCGCGCCGTCGAGGCGGCAGACCTGGTTGAGCATGTGGGCCGCATGGGCTCTTCGCCCTTTGAGGCAGCGAGCTTTGACATTTCGCTCGACGCCGGCTGCGGTATGGGCTTCTCCGCCGTGCACAAGGTGCGCGCCGCCGCCTGCAAAGCGCTCGAGGAGGCCATTCTGGCACCGTACGAGGAGCGTGCGAAAACGCTCGAGTTGCCGGCGATTGTAACCAGTGATTCCCGCCCCGCGCCCGAGCATTACCGCGATGAGCCGCAGATCTGCGCCGCCGTCACCACGCTCGAAGCCGCCGAGGCAGCGCGCGTGGAGGGTGCAACGCGCATCTACATGACCACCGACGCGCTCGATGCGGCCAGGCTCTCCCCCGCCGATGCATTTGAGCAGGGTATCGTGCCCGTACTCGACGAGGTCTGCCGCGCCGTCGACCACGAGCGCGTCGATCCCTGGATCAATGCTGGAGCCACCGTCGCCGTCGGCAATATCTCCGAGCTTGCCCTGGCCGCGCAGGCTGGCGCCACGGTCGAGATTCGCTCTTGCCTGCCGGTGCACAACACGCCCTGCATGGAGGCGCTTGCCGAGCGCGGCGCCGGTGCGTTTTGGCTCTCGCCCGAGATCACGCTCGACGAGATTGTCTCGCTCGGCGCCGCCGCGCCCGCTGCTCTGGGCATCACCGTCTTTGGCCGCCCGCGCGTCATGACAAGCGAGCATTGCATTCTGCAGGTTGCCAATGGCTGCATCCACGATTGTGCCAACTGCCGCCTGCGTGCCCGCAAGCTCTCGCTCAAGAATATCGACGGAAAGGTCATGCCCGTCCGCACCGACATCCACGGCCGCTCTCGCCTGTACGATGCCTACCCCATCGACCTCACGCCGCAGGTTCCTCAGCTGCTCGACGCCGGCGTGCGTCGCCTCATGGTGGACGGAACGCTGCTCGAGACGGATGAGGTGGGCCGTGCCGTCGCCCGCGTCCGTCGTGCCGTCGAAGCAGCGCAGACCGGCCGCAAGCCCGCCGCCCGCCTACGCGGGGCGACCTCGGGCTGCATGTTTGTGGGAATCAGCTAACCGAAAGGCTTACACGTGAACGAAGAACCTCAAGTCCTCTACTGCGACGCCTGGCTCATGGCCATCGACAAGCCCGCCGGCATGATCGTCCACGGCGACGGCACCGGCGAGCGCACGCTCACCGACTACGCCAGCGACCTGCTGCTGGCGATGGGCGACGGCTTTGCCGCGACCGACATGCAGCCGCTCAACCGCCTGGACCGCGACACCACCGGCGTGGTGCTGTTCTCGCTCGACAAGCAGACGCAGCCCGCCTTTGACCAGATGGTGATCGACCACGCTTTCGAAAAGCACTATCTGGCGCTCGCCGAAGGCAAAATCGACTGGAACGAAAAGCTCATCGACAAGCCCATCGCCCGCGACCGTCACGACAGCCGCAAGATGCGCGTCGGCGCCAGCGGCAAGCCGTCTCAGACGCGCGTGAAGGTGCTCAAGCGTCTTAAGAGCCGTCGTGGCCTGCCCACGCGCTCGTATATCGATGTCGAGCTGCTCACCGGCCGCAAGCACCAAATCCGTGTGCATCTGGCAAGCGAGCGCCATCCCCTGGTTGGCGACGACCTGTACGGAACGCCGCGCCCCTGCGGCCTGATGCTCCATGCCCACAGCGTGTCCTTTACGCATCCCGTAACCGGTAAGCACATCCACATCGAAGCCCCCTGCCCCTGGGAGCCCTAAAACCTGCCAAAAAGGGACAGGTTTATTTTGGCAGGTTTTATCTGGGCAAACGTCAAGCCGTCACGATGGCTCAGCCACGGTCCCAAAACGTCTCGATCTGTAACAGTTAGAACCCATTTTCCGGTCTATCTGTTACAGATCGAGACATTCGAATCCCCCTCAAGGGAAAATCTCAATCTGTAACAATTACTCGTCAAAATCGGTCCCAGATGTTACAGATCGAGACAAAGGGACGGCAAGGTTCGGAAGTATCTCAATCTGTAACACCTAGCCCACTTTTAACGGTCTAGTTGTTACAGATTTAGACAAAACGGCAGACAACAAAAGCGGCATCGCCCATCGAGGGTGTTGCCGCTTTTCTATTGAGGAACCTAAATGGTTTTGACCTTGCCCTGTCGCTAGACCGTGATGACGTTGTCCATCGACTGGTACTTGGCTGGCACCTCGCCCGCGGTAATAATCGTTGCGTCGCGGAAGTCCGCGAACTTGACGGGCGCCACCATGCCGAATTTGCTGGCGTCTGAGATTACGAAGCGTTTGGCGGTATGGCGCATCGAGATACGCTTGACTTGCGCTTCCTCGATATCCGGTGTGGTGAGACCTTGCTCGGCGGCGATGCCATTGGAACCCCAAAAGCCGCAGTTGAAGTTATAGCGGTCCAGGGTTGCCAAGGCGTCGGGACCGACGAGCGCCTCGGTCTCGGGCTTGAGCTCGCCGCCCAGCACCACGGTGCGCATGCCGCGCAGAGCGAGATGCTGAGCATGGAGCACGGAGTCGGTCACATAGGTGACGCCCTCAAGGCGCGGAAGATGCTCGATGAGCATAAGCGTCGTCGAACCTGAATCGATGTACACAAAGCTCTCGGGCTCCACCAGGGCCGCAGCACGGGCGCAGATGCGCTCCTTGTCATCGTTATGGAGATCACTGCGCTCGCCGATCGTCAGGTCGCGCGTCACATGCGCGCGCTCCAGACTCGTCGCGCCTCCGTGTACCTTGGCGATACGGTGTGCACGGTCGAGCGCCTGCAGGTCGCGCCGAATGGTCGACGCCGTCACGCCCAGGGCTTCAGCAAGCTCCGGCACGGTAACCGAGCCGGCCTGCTGCACCATCGTCACGATCGCGTTGAGCCTATCTTCCGCAAGCATCGCTTACTCCTCCTCGGGGTACACGACTCCCCAGTCGGCGCGGAGCTTGGTCATCAGCTCCATAACATCAGAAGCATAGCCCAGAAGCTCGCGCTTCGAATCATCGCCGGCAACGGCCTTCTCCAGGTCGGCCATCTCGTAGCACAGAGCGTATGCCTCGGTGCCAGCGTGGACCTCCTCACGGTGACCGTCCGCAGTCCACACGATGGTCGCATGGTCGGCACGCGGATACTCATTGACCTCGATATAGCACTTATCGAAGCTGATGACCGAGCGCTTGGGCTGCTTGGAGTGGAGCGTAAGGCTCACAACGCCCAGCTGCTGCTCAGCATTACGGCAGACAATGCCACCCGCGACGTCAACGCCAGTCTCGCAGGTATTGCCTAGAGACACGACCTCGGCTGGCTGGCTGGCCATAAACAGGCGCATGACGGACAGGGCGTACACGCCAATGTCGAGCATGGCGCCGCCGGCGAGGTTGCGATTGTAGAAACGGTTGGTCAGGTCGCCGTACTCCTTGTAGCTACCAAAGTTGAGCTGAGCGAGGTTCATGCGGCCAAACTCGCCGGCATCCATGCGGCGGCGCAGCTCTTGATACAAGGGCATGTGGAGCACCGTGGTAGCGTCCATAAGGACCACGTTGTGTTCGGCGGCAATGGCGCGGGCCTCATCGAGCTCGGCGGAGTTGAGCGTGATGGCCTTCTCGCAGAGAACGTGCTTGCCGGCCGCCAGGGCGGCGCGCAGATAGGTGATATGGGTGTTGTGCGGGGTGGTGATGTAGACGGCGTCGATGTCAGGATCGGCGTAGAGATCCTCAACCGTGTCATAGACCTTCTCGACGCCGTACTGGTCGGCAAAAGTCTGAGCCTTGGTGAGCGTGCGGTTGGCAACGCCCGTAAGCTTGCGGCCGGCCAGGGCAAGGGACTGAGCCATCTGGTTGGCAATAACGCCGCAACCGATCACAGCCCAACGGAGCTCGGGAGCCGTAAAGATGTCGTTAGGGAACGGCTTGTCCTGGACCGAAGCAAATGCTGCTTTGGCGGCTGCCGCGGCGTCGAGTGGAGCCTGCTTGGAATCTGCCATTATGTGTCTCCTGTGTCATAGAACGTCTTGCATTTCTGACAGGTCTATATTCGCACAAACACGCGCGTCTGTGCGCGTTTTTGCGTATCTCACCGCTAAACGGTCATTATTGCCCCGTAAACGGCGCATATATACGCATAGGTGCGTAATTAAACGCAATCTAACGCGCATAAACGCGCACACAAGCAATTTATACAGCACGACCCGCTCATTTATGCTTACCCAGTTAGGGTACTCATTTAAGTCTGTCCCCAATGGGTATCCCCAATGAGTAGGGATAGAAAAAGGCCCGGATGCCGTGGGGCATCCGGGCCTTTGCTAGCAACTTAACTGTTGCGGGCAGCTTAGAACTTGTGGCCGCACTTCTTGCAGACGCGCAGCTTGTTCTTGCCGTCC
>CAUADW010000104.1 GCA_958427895.1 uncultured Collinsella sp. | reverse complement strand
AGGTCGTCGAGCTGCCGTGGATTGCCGGCAAGAGCCTGCATGACAGCTTCTCGGGTGCTACGGTCTATGAGGCCGTCGCTGCTTAACAGCCAACACTCGATATTCTCTCGCAACCGCCGGCGCCGCCCCCGCGCCGGCGGTCTTTTTTGTCGATATGCTTATGTAGAGCCGACCATAAACAACGAGCTTGTTGACGATAGTCAAAACTCGGACTAATGTAGAGATATTAATTGGTCAAAACTCGGACTATCGAATGGTGGGAGAGATGAATAGTGCAGTTAGCCCGGTCGATTTCGACCGGATGCTCAACGGGCTTGACCGTATCTATTCGGAGTTCGCGCGCGCCTGCGGTCTTTCGGACTGCGCCTACTGGATGCTCGTCGACACGAGTGCGGCGGGCGGAAGCGTTGCCGTGAGTCGGCTGACGAGTGAATGGTTCTACAGCAAACAGACCATCAATTCGGCGATCAAGACGCTTAGGGCGCGAGGGCTTGCGACGTTGGAGTTTGCCGAGGGCAGTCGTAAGAACAAGGTTGTGCGACTGACCGAAGAAGGCGTGCAGTTTGCCAAGCGCTACGCGTTGCCGGCGCAAAAAGCCGAGCAACAGGCATTCGAGGCGCTCGAGCCGTGGGAACAGCGCGAGATCATGCGCTTGGTCGGTAAGTTCTCCCATGTTCTTAACGAAGAGTGCGAGGCATTTAAACGGCAAGTGGCCGCCGAGAACGAGGCTGACGATAAGGGCGAGGGGGACACATGCGACTCTTAATGAGGTTTATGAGGCCGTACCGCGGTCTGATTGCGGTGACGCTGTTTGCGGTGCTGATAGATAACGTCGGTACGCTGTTGGTTCCCACGATGCTGGCGAACATGGTCAACACCGGTATTACCACGGGCGATGTCGACTACATTTTACGCAACGGCCTATACATGTTTATCGCGACCAGCATGGCTAGCGGCGGCACGGTGCTGGGCTGCTATCTTTCGGCGCGCCTGGCCGCCAACGTGGCCTGCGATATCCGCAATGCCGTGTACGACAAGTCGCTCGAGCTGTCCGCCAGCGACTTTGAGCGCTTTGGCACGGGTTCGATGATCACGCGCTCACTCAACGACATCAACGTGATTCAGCAAGCTGTCCTTCAGACGATTCAGTTGGTGCTGCCGGTGCCGTTCTTGGCCGTGGCAGGCATCATTTTTGCTTGGTTCATCGATCCCGCCATGGGCACGCTGCTTGGTGTGGTCGTTGCGATCGTGCTGGTGGCGGCGGTCTTTACGGTGGCTAACGCCGCGCCGATCTTTATGCGCCTGCAGAGCTTTATCGACCGCATGAACGTGGTGCTGCGCGAGAACATCGTGGGCGTGCGCGTCATCCGCGCATTTAACAAGGAGCGCCACGAGGAGCAGCGCCTGGACGAGGTGTTTAGCGATTACGCGGCCAACGCCATCAAGGTCAACCACCTGTTTGTGGGTCTCGACAGTTCCAGCTTCTTTTTGATGAATATCGCCGAGGTGGCGGTGCTGTGGGTGGGCGGCAACCGCGCGGGCGTCCACGCCATGCAAATCGGCAGCATCTCGGCCGTGTTGGAATACGCGATCTTGATCCTGTTCTTTGTGATGATGGCGCAGATGGTGATTCTGACGCTTCCGCGCGCTGCGGCGTGCCTCAACCGCGCGCAACAGGTGCTCGAAATCGAGCCGAGCATCGTGGACGGCAAGGCAACGCTGGGCGACGGGGCGCCTGAGTCCGCAGATGGTGCCGACGCGGTTGCCGTGTTCGACCATATGTCGTTCCGTTTTGACGATGCCGACGAGGACACCCTGTGCGACCTGAGCTTTGCCTGTCGCCGTGGCCAGACCACGGCGATTGTAGGCTCAACGGGCTCGGGCAAGTCAACGGTGGCCAAGCTCTTGTTGCGTTTCCACGATGCCACGAAGGGCGCCATTCGCCTGAACGGCGTTGACCTGCGCGACCTTTCGCAAGGTGAGATTCGCGGGCATATCGCTTACGTGCCGCAGAAGGCGTGGCTGTTCTCGGGTACGGTGGCGAGCAACCTGCGCTTTGGCAACGAGGGCGCGACCGAGGCTGACATGCTCCATGCGCTGGAGGTTGCCCAGAGCACCTTTGTGCTCGATCAGCCCCAGGGGCTCGATACTCCGGTATCCCAGGGCGGCACGAACTTCTCGGGCGGTCAGCGCCAGCGCCTGGCGATTGCCCGCGCACTCATGAAGCATGCCGATCTATATATCTTCGATGACAGTTTTTCGGCCCTGGACTTTAAGACCGATGCCGCCCTGCGCCATGCGCTGCAGGACGAGACGCGCGATGCCGCGGTGCTCATCATCGCGCAACGTATCTCGACGATTCTGCATGCCGATCAGATCGTGGTGCTCAAAGACGGCGAGATCGTGGGCCTAGGCACGCACGACGAGCTCATGGAAACCTGCGAGGTGTACCGCGCTATCGCGGAATCGCAGATGAAGGGAGGTGAGTAGCATGACCGAGGAGCTCAAGAAGCAGGCCATCGCCGAGGATGCCGCGGTTGCAGAGACAGTTGAGGAGACGGGCGCCACACCCGGCCTGGACGAAGCCGCCAAGGCGGCGGAGCGCGAGGCTCGCCGCCAAGCGCTCTACGAGGAAAACGAGCGCGCCGAGGACGAGCGCGCCCGCGCCGAGGCGGAGCGTATGCGCGACGTGGACGACGAAGACGAGGACGAGACGCCTCGGGATACCTGGGCGACGGTGCGCCGCCTGTGGAGTGAGGCTGCCGGCGACCATTGGCGCTTCTATATCGTGTTCGCGAGCATTGTGTTCTATGTCATCTTTAACACCGCCGCGCCGGCATATAGCGCCCGCGTGATCGATGAGCTGTGGGGCCACATTCAGGTGGCGTTTGCCAACGACACCACTTTCAGCATCACCTGGGAGAACTGCGGCAAGACCATTTTCGTCTACTTTATGATCTGGACTGCCGCTGCCTCGTTCTATGCGCTCCAGAGCTTTTTGATGTCGAGCGTCGCTGAGCGTCTCAATCTGCGCCTGCGCAACCGCATCGCGCAAAAGCTCAACCGTCTGCCGCTCGCCTATTTTGACGCGCATCGTCCCGGCGAGGTCGTCAGCCGCGCGACCAACGACTTGGACAAGATGTCCGAGAGTATGCAGCGCGGACTGCTGCAGCTGCTGGTGTCGATCGGCACCGTGGTGGGCGCCGTGAGCGTGATGTTCGTGTTTAGCGTGCCGCTCACGCTCGTCTTTTTGTTCTTTATGACGCTGTCGCTGCTGGTGACGAAGGTCGTCTCGCGCCGCACACACGATGTGACGGGCGAGCGCCAGGAGTGGGTGTCCAAGATTACGAGTGCGGTCGAGGAAGGCTATTCGGGCCGTCTGGTGATCCGCGCATTCAACCGCGAGCACCAGAGCTCTGCCGAGGTGCACCAGGCCTCGGGCGAGCTGGCACGCGTGAGTGCCAAGGCCGACTTTATGATTAACGCCGTCGGCCCCGCGGTGCGCTTTATCGGCCGCCTGGCACAGATCGTGATTGCGCTTGTGGGCTGCAGTATGCTGGTTGCCGGCCACATGACCGTCGGCGTGTTCCAGGCGTTCTTCCAGTTTATCTACGAGGCATCTGAGCCCATGACGCAGCTGTCGTTTACCTTCAACTCGCTGCAGAGCGCGCTGGCGAGTGCGGAGCGCGTGTTCGACCTGCTCGATGAGCCCGAGATGGAGGCCGATCCGCTGCCGGACGAGGCCGCCAAGCTGCCGGGCAAGGTCGAGGGCCGTGTCTCCTTTGAGCATGTGCGCTTTGGTTATTCGCCCGACAAGCCGCTTATGCGCGACGTGTCGTTTACTGCCGAGCCGGGCCAGAAGATCGCGGTGGTGGGAACCACGGGCGCAGGCAAGACGACGCTCATCAACCTGCTCATGCGCTTCTACGAGATTGACGGCGGGCGTATTACGCTCGACGGCGTGGATACGAGCCGCATGGATCGCGGCGAGCTACGTCAGCAGTTTGGCATGGTGCTGCAAGACGCCTGGCTATTCGATGGCACGATTGCCGAAAACATCGCCTACGGCTGCCCCGAGGCAACGCGCGACGAAATTGTGGCCGCCGCTCGTGCCGCGCAGGTCGACTTCTTCGTGCGCACCATGCCGCAGGGCTACGACACGCGCGTGGCCAACGATGCCGAAAGCATCAGCCAGGGCCAGCGTCAGCTGCTGACCATCGCACGCGTGCTGCTCAACAACCCGGCGATTCTCATCCTGGACGAGGCGACCTCAAGCGTGGACACGCGTACCGAGCTTGCCATCGGCCGTGCCATGGACGCGCTTATGCGCGGGCGCACGAGCTTTGTGATCGCGCACCGTTTGTCGACGATCGTCGATGCCGACCTGATCTTGGTCATGGACCACGGCAATATCATCGAGCAGGGTACGCATAAGGAGCTGCTGGCTGCCGAGGGTGCCTACGCCGACCTCTATCTGAGTCAGTTCGCATAATGTGACAAAGGGACAGTCCCGCATGTCACATCAAAAGGAATGGCGCGCCGGGGATTGATTCCCTGGCGCGCCTTTTGCGTCGGTGCCGATGTCGTTTTGTGCCGCTTGCGTTCCTAACGTTCGTCCACGAGCTTGGCGACGAGGGCCTTGAGCTCGGCCACCTCTCGCTCGAGTTCCTTGACGCGGCGGGCATTCTCGGTGATGCCCTGGCGGTTGAGGGCGGACTGCTCGGCGGCGTCATCGGGCATGTACTCGCGATGCTGCTTGGCGTCGAAACTCTCCTCGAACACACGGCAACCGTTGCGCTTGATGATACGTCCCGGCACGCCCACGACGGTGCAGTTGTCGGGGACGTCCTTAACGACGACCGAGTTGC
>CAUADW010000103.1 GCA_958427895.1 uncultured Collinsella sp. | reverse complement strand
GGGGGTTAAGTTTATCGCGAGTTCCGCACGAACAGGAGGCCACTTAATGTGGCCTCCGTCGTGAGCAGGACTGTAGAGCAGGAAACTTAACCCCCACACCCCTCACGCGGCGGGCAAACTCGCCTTGTGCTCTATCACGCTAAAGTGTATGATTCTGAACGTTACATGACTCACTTTACCTAACTAAAGTGCCATCAAGGGGGAATACCATGAATACCGATATGTCTCGTCGTCAGTTTGTTGGTCTAGCCGGCTCGCTCGCCACGGTGCTTGGCCTTGGTCTTGTCGGTTGCGGCGGTGGTGCCGGCAAGGGCTCCGCTGCTGGCTCTGCCGCGGCCAAGGATGTGAAGGGCGCTGCGGAGTCCAAGAAGCTCGTGGTGGGCTTTGACAAGTCCTATCCTCCGTACGGTTTTGTGGGCGACGATGGCGAGTACACCGGCTTTGATCTCGATCTGGCCAAGGCTGTTGCCGATAAGCAGGGCTGGGAGGTCAAATACGAGGCCATCGATTGGGATGCCAAGGACACGCTGCTCAACTCGGGTGCCATCAACTGCATCTGGAACGGCTTTACCATGGAGGGCCGTGAGGACGACTACACGTTCTCCGAGCCGTACATGCTCAACGAGCAGGTGCTGGTGGTCAAGAAGGATGCGGGCATCAAGGGCTGGGACGATCTTGCCGGCAAGACTGTGATTACCCAGACCGATTCCGCTGCGCAGGATGTGCTAGAGGGTGACCAGAAGGATCTGGCGGCGACGTTTGCCACGCTCGACACGATCGGCGAGTACAACACGGCCTTTATGCAGCTCGAGAGCGGCGCGGTCGATGCCGTGGCTTGCGATCTTTCGATTGCCCAGTATCAGCTTGCCGCCAAGCCCGATGCCTATACGCAGCTTGATGAGCCGCTGTCCAGCGAGCACTACGCCGTCGGCTTTAAGAAGGGCGACACCAAGTCGGCCGACGCCGTGACCGAGTCGCTCAAGGCGCTCTACGAGGACGGCACGGTTAAGGACCTGTGCGACAAGTATTCAAGCTATGGTCTATCTTTCGATAATTGGGTGCTCAAGTAATGTCTATTCAGGTCATGATGCAGATGCTTGGCCAGGGATTCTTGGTCAGTTTGCAGTTGTTTGTGCTGACGCTGCTGGGGTCGATTCCGCTGGGAATCCCCGTGGCGTTTATGCGCATGAGCAAAATCGCACCGCTTCGCTGGATTGCGCGCATCTACATTTCGGTCATGCGCGGTACGCCGCTCATGCTGCAGATGTTTGCCATCTACTTTGCCCCGTACTACGTGTTTGGCATTTCGCTCACGCCCGATTCCAAGTGGACGGCGTGCGTCGTGGCGTTCATCATCAACTACGCCGGCTATTTTGCCGAGATCTATCGATCGGGCCTGCAGTCCATTCCGCGCGGTCAATATGAGGCCGCCGAGGTGCTGGGCTACTCGCGCATGCAGACGTTTCTGTATATCGTGATGCCGCAGGTCGCCAAGCGTATTCTGCCGGCGATGGGCAACGAGATCATCACACTGGTCAAGGACACGTCGCTGGCGTTTGCCATTGGCGTGGGTGAGATGTTCTCGACGGCCAAGGCGCTGGTCGCCTCGCAGGTGAGCATGGTGCCGTTTGCAATCGCGGCGCTGATCTACTGGGTCTTTAACTTCGTCGTCGAGATGCTGCTGGGCGCTGCCGAGAAAAAATTGGATTACTACCATGATTAATTCGGTAATGAATATATCGAACGCGCGTAAGGCGTTTGGCGGCAATGAGGTGCTCAAGGATATCTCGCTTGAGGTGAAGCGTGGCGAGGTCGTGGCGATTATCGGACCTTCGGGTGGCGGCAAGTCCACGCTGCTGCGGTGTGCCACGCTGCTCGAGACACTCGACGGAGGCTCGCTCTCGTTTGGAGACCTTGCCGTTGCGACGGATGCGGGTTCGGGCGCGGTCTATGCGAAGGGCGATGTGCCCAAGCAAGCGCGCTCGCGGTTTGGCCTGGTGTTTCAGAACTACAATCTGTTTCCGCACTATACCGTGATGAAAAACATCATCGATGCTCCGATTCGCGTGCTCAAGCGCCCGCGCGAGCAGGCGGAAGCCCGCGCCCACGAGCTGATTGCGCAAATGGGGCTGACGGGCAACGAGAACAAGGTGCCATGTGAGCTTTCGGGCGGTCAACAACAGCGTGTGAGTATCGCCCGCGCCTTGGCGCTCGACCCGGAGATCCTGTTCTTTGACGAGCCGACCTCGGCGCTCGATCCCGAGCTGACGGCCGAGGTGCTGCGTGTCATTAAAGACCTTGCCGCGCAGAATATGACGATGGTGATCGTGACCCACGCAATGCAGTTTGCGCGCGATGTTGCCGACCGCGTGGTCTTTATGGATGGCGGTCGTATTGTCGAGGAGGGTCCTGCCGAGCAGGTCATCGACCATCCGCGCGAGCAGCGCACCCGTGAGTTCTTGAGCCGTATCGAGGGATAGGCTCAGGTATTTACTCAACTATTAATTGAGGCGAAGCCGCTGCAGGTCTTACGGTCTGTGGCGGCTTTTTGTTTGCATCGACGGGGTTCAATAATCGCCTCACAAGCTTGTCTCTTCCTCTCGCCGCCTGTATTCATACGTGTGCCGAAAGGTGTGCATGGACGGTCGCCCGTGAGGGTAGGGTGGTGGCATAGGACATTTGGAGGGTGAGTCGGCTCGGCTGCCGACCATGCTGCTCCCGGGATGGCACCGACCGCGAACTCTCCCCGTTGGCGTCGCGCAATGCGCGCGGCCCTGCAAGGAGGTCATCATGGGTGCTCCCAAGACCGGTAACGTAAGGAACGTGGTGCTCGTAGGCCAAGGCGGGGTGGGCAAGACTTCACTCGCCGAAGCCATGCTCCACCTTTCCGGCAAGACCGCCCGCCTGGGCGGCCACGACGGCACCAAGCCTACGCTCGACTATGACCCTGAAGAGGTCAAGCGTTCATTCTCCATCTCGACGACCATTGCGCCAATCGACTGGAAGGGCGCGCGCATCAATGTGCTCGATGCCCCGTGCTACCCCGATTTTATCGGCGACGCCTTTGCCGCGATGAGCGTCTGCGAGACGGCTCTGTTTGTGGTCGACGCCGAGGCCGGCCCGCAGCCTACGACGGTTAAGCTCTGGTATGCCGCCGAGGACCTGCGCCTGGCGCGTGCGGTGTTCGTAAACCGCCTGTCGCGCTCCGAGGCCAGCTTTGCGACCACGATGGACCTGCTGCAGGAGCGCTTTGGCACGCGCCTGGGCGCCGTGACCCTTCCCTGGGGCGAGGGCGAGGACTTTGACGGCATCATCGACCTGGTGCGCATGAAGGCGCGCCATTGCAACGGCACCGAAGCCGTTGAGTCGGAGATTCCCGAGGAGTATCGTGCCCAGGCCGAGGAGGCCCATGACCATCTGTGCGAGTTGGTGGCCGAGGCCGACGATGAGCTGATGATGAAGTACCTGGAAGGCGAGGAGACACTGACGCAGGAGGAGCTTGAGGGCTTGCTGTCGAAGGCGATTGCCGAGCGCATCTTTGTGCCGGTCTTTGCGGGCGATTGCATTAAGGAGCAGGGCGTCAACTCGCTGATGGACGACATCGCGACGTACTTCCCGGCGCCGACCGACTACGGCGAGATGCCGCTTATCGACGGCGATTCGCTCAAGATTTCGAGCGACGATGACCGTCCGGTGGCGTTTGTGTTTAAGACCCTGGCCGATCCGCAGCAGGGTCGCATCAGCTTTATCAAGGTGCTGACGGGTACGCTTGAGCCGGGTCTTGAGCTGATCAACGCGCGTACCCGCAAGGGCGACCGTCTGGCTCACCTGTATGTGATGTGCGGCCGCGACATGACCGAGGTCGGTCACGCCTATGCCGGCGACATTATCGTGGCACCCAAGCTGGCGGCCGAGACGGGCGATACGCTCTCGATTACCGGCAAGGTCGAGGCTGCGGCGTTTAAGTTCCCCAACTCGCAGTACCGCATTGCCATCGAGGCCGAGAATCGCGGCGACGAAGAGAAGCTCTACACGTTTATCGAGAAGGCCTGCAAGGCCGATCCGACCATGAGCATCGACCGCGACGAGGAGACCGGCCAGACCATTATCTCCGCCGTTGGTGAGGCGCAGGTTTCGGTGCTGCTCAATCGTTTGGAGGATCGCACCAAGGTCGTAGCCAAGAGCGTGCCGATCCGCATTCCGTATCGCGAGACCATTCGCCGTACGGCAAGTGCCCAGGGCCGCCATAAGAAGCAGACCGGCGGCGCCGGTCAGTACGGCGACTGCTGGCTGCGCGTGGAGCCGCTCATTGGGCCCGACGGCACGAGCGATGGCTATGAGTTTGTGGACGAGGTCGTGGGCGGCCGCATTCCGCGCTCGCTGATCCCCGCCGTGGACAAGGGCGTCCAGGAGACCATGAAGGACGGCATCATTGCCGGCTATCCGCTCACGGGCATTCGCGTGGCTGTGTACGACGGCTCGTATCACAGCGTCGACTCCAACGAGATGGCGTTCCGCGCGGCGGCTCGCATCGGCCTGCGCAAGGCATGTGCCGATGCCGACCCGGTGGTGCTGGAGCCCATCGAGGAAATCACGGTGACTATTCCCGAGAGCTACGCCGGCGCCGTGATGGGCGACATCTCGGCCTCGCGCGGTCGCGTGACAGGCATGGAGACCGATGAGCGCGGAGACACCGTGGTTATCGCGCAGGCACCTCTCGCCGAGCTGACGGATTACTCGACGCGCCTGCGCTCTATCACGCGCGGCACGGGTGACTTTACCATGAAGCCCGCCGGCTACGAGCAGGTGCCCTATGACGTTCAGGCCAAGCTGGTCGAGCGCTATGAGGAGGGTCGCGCCAAGTAGCG
>CAUADW010000102.1 GCA_958427895.1 uncultured Collinsella sp. | reverse complement strand
GGTCCTAGCTGTTACAGATTGAGACGAACAGGATTGCTCTTTCCGAAGAATCTAAATCTGTAACACGTAGCCCGCTTTTGACCGTCTACCTGTTACAAATCGAGACAAACGGAGTAGGACCTAACCCCGTATGTCCCTAACAGTCGAGCGTTCGACCAGCGTACTCGGCACATGAATCGCCTCGATAGACGAGCTCTCTCCAATCGCCGCCTCAAACGCAAGCTTACCGACACCGCGCAAATCAAATCGCAGCGTCGTCAGCCGATTGTGAGGAACAAGTCCCTCGAGTGCGTCGTCGATACCAACCACGCTCACGTCGTCGGGCACGGACAGGCCCGCGTTCTCGAGCGCGGCGATAACGCCCAGCGCCATCTGGTCATTTGCCGCAAGCACGGCAGTCGGCGCCTGCGACCCGCCGGCAAGCACCTCGGCCGCAATCCGCTCGCCCATGGCGTACCCACTGTCCGCACTCCAATCGCCACGCAGCATCGGAGCGGCATCGACATGAGCACGACCCAGCGTATCGCGCCAACCGGCCTCACGAAAACGCGAGGAAATCGAGTTTTCCGGACCCGCCACAAACCGCATATTCGAGTGACCATGTTCCAGCAGATAATTGGTCAACAGCTCGCACGAACCATACTGGTCGGAGTCGATCGTCGTGCAGCGCGGATGCGCATACATGGACAGGATGACCGTTCGCACTCCCGGCTGGGGAACAAACTCCTCAAAATCGGGAGCCATGCGGTTCATGTTGAGAATCATGCCGTCGACGGGTCGCTCGACCATGCGGCGCGAGGCATCGGCAAGTGTATAGGGCTTGTCGCCGCCCATCTCGATCATAGTGACGGCAAAATCGTGCTCGCGCGCCGCTTGCATGATACCCTCGAGCGTCGCCAGGTTACCGACACGTGTGATGTTGTACATGCACAGGCCAATAGAACGATACGACCCGCCGCGCAACGCCGCTCCAGCAAAATTGGGACGAAAGCCCAGCTCTTCCATGGCGGCCAGCACACGCTTGCGCGTCTTTTCCGTCACGTTGGGCATACCGTTGACCACGCGAGACACAGTCTGGCGGCTCACGCCAGCGAGCGCCGCAACCTCTGCCGCGCTCGCCGAATGACCATTCCTTGTCTGCTGAGCCATGCCTTCCACGCTAACCTGCTTCCCAACTATTCCCCGCGCCCATGGCGCATCGTACATACATCGATAACGTGCTCATGAT
Source organism: uncultured Collinsella sp. (assembly GCA_958427895.1). GTDB lineage: Bacteria > Actinomycetota > Coriobacteriia > Coriobacteriales > Coriobacteriaceae > Collinsella. The sequence continues at coordinate 3,651 of CAUADW010000102.1, read as the reverse complement.
ACCCGAGCCATATACCACAACATGAAAACTTCTGTCAATCAAAACCGCTTACCGAACAAATACAACCGTTCGCGGCTGTTTGAAGTTGTTTTGTTTCTATACATCCCAGCCGGATGTTAACGTGCTCATTGTCAAATATTCACGTGCTCATTTTGGTTCTAATCATTTTAAGATAGTGTTTATCGGGCTTTTTCACCGCTGAACGCTAACCAGGGAGCCTCCTGAGCGCAAACGCACAATATCGAACAGCGAGACGAGAGGGTGTATGCATATGTCTTTGCTAAACCGCGTACAGCAGCTGCCGAAGGGCTTTGTTTGGGGCGCCGCAACCGCCGCGTACCAAACGGAAGGTTCCACGAAGGTGGCAGGCAAGGGTAAGACCATGTGGGACGATTACCTTGTCGCCCAGGGTCGCTTTTTGCCCGACCCGGCCAGTGATTTCTACAACCGCTACGAGGAGGATATCCGCCTTTCTGCCGAGCATGGACTCAACGCCATCCGTGTGTCCATCGCCTGGACCCGCATCTTCCCCAACGGCGACGATGCCGAGCCCCTCGCCGAGGGCGTTAAGCACTACCACGAGCTGTTCGCCTGCTGCAAAAAGTATGGCGTCGAGCCCTATGTGTCCCTGCATCACTTTGACTCCCCCGCCGCCCTGTTCAACCAGGGCGACTGGCTCAACCGCAAGACCGTCGACGCCTATGTGCGCTATGCCGAGTTCTGCTTCCGCGAGTTCCGCGAGGTCAAGAATTGGTTCACCATCAACGAGCTCATCAGCCTCTCGCACTCCCAATACATCCAAGGCAACTTCCCGCCCAACCATCACTTTGATGTGACGAGCGGCATCCAGAGCCAGCACAACGAGCTCGTTGCCCACGCCCGCGCCGTCAACCTGTATAAGGATCTTGACGAGACCGAGCACCTGGGCGGACGCATTGGCATGGTCAACGTCCTGACGCCGGCATATCCTGCCACAGACTCGCCCGCCGACCAGCACGCCGCCGACCTGTACAACGCCTTCTACACCGACTTCATCATGGACGGCGCCTTCCTGGGTCACTACTCCGCGCGCACCCTCTCACTCATCAACGAGATTCTGCGTGCCAACAACGCCACGCTTACGGTTGAGGACAGCGACATGGAGGAGCTCGCCAAGGCGGCGCCCCGCAACGATATGTTCGGCCTCAACTACTATCAGTCGGCGTTTATCGCCGCCTACGATGGCGAGTCCACCAACAGCTTTAACGGCACCGGAGACAAGGGCACCTCGTGCTTTAAGTTTAAGGGCGTCGGGCAGCAGGTCGATATGCCGGGTATCCCCACCACCGACTGGGATTGGCTCATCTACCCGCAAGGCCTCTACGACACGCTCAAGCACATCAGCGCCACCTATCCCAACCTCCCCGTCATCTATATCACCGAAAACGGCCTGGGCCACAAGGACCCCGAGCCCGACGCAAACGGCATCGTCGCCGATCCCGAGCGCATCGACTTTGTCGACCAGCACATGGAGAAGGTGCTCCGGGCGCGCGCCGAGGGCGTCGACGTCCAGGGCTACTTTATCTGGAGCCTGCAGGACCAGTTCTCGTGGGCCAACGGCTATAACAAGCGCTACGGCCTGTTCTACATCGACTTCGACACGCAAAAACGCTACATCAAGCAGTCGGCACTCTGGTACAAGGAGCTCGCCGACACTATGGCGGACGCGCAGTAGCGCATCGCCTCGCTTTCCCCCGAGAGGGGAGCGGCCCTATGCGATACAAACCCAGCCGCTCCCCTCTCTCCCCCTGGGACCGACCCCGCCTGCACCCGGGCTTTTAGCAAGCGGGAGACCATATAGGTTTTCAACGTCCATGCCATTAAGATTTCATGCAAAGAGGAGCGTGAACTATGGAATCGATCGTTAAGTTCTTGGAGAAAGGTCAGCCGTACTTCGACAAGGTCTCTAAGAACATCTACCTTCAGGCCATTAAAGACGGCTTTTTGGCAGCAATGCCCATCATCCTGTCTTCTTCTGTCTTCCTGCTTATTTCGACCCTGCCGGGCGTTGTCGCCACGGTCGGCGGCTTTACGCTGCCCGACTGGTGGAACGTCGACGTCGTGAACTTCTGCAACAAGGTTTACAACTTCACGATGGGCGTCGTGGGCATCATGGTCGCCGGCACCACCGCAAGCGCGCTGACCGGCTCCAAGAACCGCCGCATGCCTGCCGGCAAGGCCATCAACGCCACGAGCACCATGGTCGCCGCCATGTGCGCTATGCTCATCTTGGCCGTTACCCAGACGAGTGCCAAGATCGACGGCGCCGATGTCTCGGTGTTCTTTACCGACAACATGGGCACCAAGGGCCTACTGAGCTCCTTTGTCGCCGCATTTGCCACGGTCAACATCTATGCCTTCTGCATTAAGCGAGACATCACCATCAAGCTGCCCAAAGAAGTCCCCGGCGCCATCGCCCAGAACTTCCGCGACATCTTCGCCTTCAGCTTCTCCATCCTGTTTGTCGCCGTCATCGACGTTATCTGCCGCACCTGCTTGGCCGTCCCGTTTGCCAACGTCATCTCCACGCTGGTGAGCCCGCTGTTCGCCGCTGCCGATTCCTACGCCGGCCTCGCCCTCATCTGGTTCATGATCCCGCTGTTCTGGTTCATGGGCATCCACGGCCCCTCGGTCGTTAAGCCTGCCCTCAACGCCGCGCTGTTTGGCAACATCACCACCAACCTCGCCACGCTGCAGGCCGGCGGTCACCCCGCCCTCGCCCTGACCGAGAACTTCGGTAACTACATCGGCGAACTCGGCGGCACCGGCGCCACGTTCATTGTCCCGATCATCTTCCTGCTCTTTATGCGCTCCAAGCAGCTCAAGGCCGTCGGCAAAGCCTCTGTCGTACCCGTGATGTTCGCCGTCAACGAACCGCTGCTGTTCGCCGCGCCCATCATCCTCAACCCGTACTTCCTGATCCCGTTCCTGTTTGCCCCCGTGGCCAACGTCCTCATTGGTAAGTTCTTCATCGACTTTTTGGGCATGAACGGCTTTATCTATGCCATGCCGTGGGCACTCCCCGGACCGATCGGCACCTTCATCGACACCAACTTCCAGCCGATCTCTCTGGTCCTGGTTGTCGTCCTGCTGGTCGTTGACTTCTTAATCTACTACCCGTTCTGCAAGGCCTACGACAACGTCCTGTGCAAGCAGGAGGCCGAGACCCTGGCCGAAGAAGAGGCCGAGGAGACCAAGGCCGTCAAGACCGCTGCCGCCCCCGCCGTTGAGGCTCCTGTTGTCGAGACCGCTTCTGCCACTGAGGCCTCCGCAGCTCCGTCCGCCCTTAAGGGCAAGGATCTGAGGGTTCTGGTTCTGTGCGCTGGCGCCGGCACCTCTGCACTGCTCGCCAACGCGCTTAAGGAAGGCGCCGACGAGCTGGGCATCGACATTACCGCCAACGCCGGTGCCTACGGCAGCCACTACGCCATCATGGACCAGTACAACGTCATCGTCCTGGCTCCGCAGGTTCGCACCTATTACAACGAGATGAAGGCCGACACCGACCGCCTGGGCATCACGCTGCTGTCGCCCAAGGGCAAACAGTACATCGACCTCACTAAGGATCCCAAGGGTGCCGTCGCCTGGATCGAGGAAAACCTCGAGGCATAA
>CAUADW010000101.1 GCA_958427895.1 uncultured Collinsella sp. | reverse complement strand
GCTTAGAGCTTGATGTCGATGTCGACGCCAGCGGGGAGGTCGAGACGCATGAGCGAATCAACGGTGCCCGAGGTGGGGTCGAGGATGTCGATGAGGCGCTTGTGGGTGCGCATCTCGAACTGCTCACGGGAGTCCTTGTTCACGTGCGGCGAGCGGATAACCGTGTACAGGTTACGCTCGGTGGGCAGGGGGACAGGACCGGAAACGCGAGCGCCGGTCTTCTGAGCGGTCTCGACGATGAGCTTCGCGGACTGATCGACGACCTCGTGATCATAGCCCTTGAGGCGAATGCGGATCTTCTGGGTAGCCAACTTAAACCTCCAAAGAGTGCGAGAGATGTTCTCGCGGATTACGTAACAGGGAGCTCGAACTTAGGCGTTCTTGCTCATGACCTCGTCCACGATGGACTTGGGCGCGGGCTCATAAGAGTCGAACTGCATCGTGTAGGATGCACGGCCCTGGGTCTGGGAGCGAAGGTCGGTAGCGTAACCGAACATCTCGCCCAGCGGCACCTTGGCACGGATGAGCTTGCTGTTCTTGCGATCCTCCATGCCCTCGATCTTGCCGCGGCGACCGGAGAGGTTGCCCATAACGTCGCCCATGTACTGCTCGGGGGTCTCGACCTCGACAGCCATGATCGGCTCGAGCAGCTGCGGGTCGGACTTCTTGAGAGCGTCCTTGATAGCCATGGAACCGGCGATCTTGAAGGCGGCCTCAGAGGAGTCGACCTCGTGGTAAGAACCGTCGAACAGGGTGACCTTAACGTCGAGGACCGGGAAGCCGGCGATAACACCGGTGTTCAGGGCCTCCTGGATGCCCTTGTCGATGGACGGGATGTACTCCTTGGGCACGACGCCGCCGACGATAGCGTTGACGAACTCGTAGCCGAAGCCCTCCTCCATCTTCTCGAGCTTGATGACGGCGTGGCCGTACTGACCGCGACCACCGGACTGACGGACGAACTTGCCCTCAGCCTTCTCGACGTCGTGACCAGCGGTCTCGCGGTAGGCAACCTGGGGCTTACCAACGTTAGCGTCAACCTTGAACTCGCGGAGCAGACGGTCGACGATGATCTCGAGGTGCAGCTCGCCCATGCCGGCGATGATGGTCTGGCCGGTCTCGTGGTTGGTGGACACCTGGAAGGTCGGGTCCTCCTCGGCAAGCTTGGTCAGAGCCAGGGACATCTTGTCCTGCTCGGCCTTGGTCTTGGGCTCGATGGCAACGTCGATAACGGGCTTAGCGAACTCGATCTTCTCGAGGACGATCTCCTTGCCCTCTTCGCACAGGGTATCACCGGTGGTGGAGTTCTTAAAGCCGACGCAAGCGACGATGTCGCCAGCGGCAGCGTCGTCACGGTCGATACGCTCGGCGGCGTTCATCTCGAGGATGCGGCCGAGGCGCTCGCGCTGACCGTTGGAAGCGTTGACCACGTAGGAGCCGGACTCGGCGCGGCCGGAGTAAACGCGGACATAGGTGAGCTTACCGACGAACGGATCGGTCATGATCTTGAAGACCAGGCCGGAGAAGGGCTCGTCGAAGGAAGGATGACGCTCGATCTCCTCGCCGGTGTCCGGATCGGTACCGGTGACAGCCTCGACGTCGAGCGGGCTGGGCAGGTAGTCGACGACAGCGTCGAGCAGCTCCTGGACGCCCTTGTTCTTGTAGGCGGAGCCCACGAAGACGAGGTTGAGCTCGTTGGCCAGAACGCCCTTGCGCAGAGCAGCCTTGAGCTCCTCGACGGTGAAGTCCTCCTCCATGAGGATCTTCTCCATGAGCTCGTCGTCAAAGCTGGCAGCAGCGTCGAGGAGCTCCTCGCGCTTGGTGGCAGCGATGTCAGCGAACTCAGCCGGGATCTCGTCCATCGGCTCGGGGTAGGTCATGCCCTTGTCGTCGGCCTTGAAGTCCCATGCGGTCATGGTGACGAGGTCGATGACGCCCCAGAAGTTGTCCTCGGCGCCCATCGGGACCTGAGCGGCCACGGCGTTGGCGTCGAGACGATCCTTCATGGTCTCGATAGCGTTGAAGAAGTCAGCGCCCACGCGGTCATACTTGTTGATGAAGGCGATGCGGGGGACGTTGAAGGTAGAAGCCTGACGCCAAACGGTCTCAGACTGGGGCTGAACGCCGGCAACGGCGTCGAAGACGGCGACAGCGCCATCGAGGACGCGCAGGCAGCGCTCGACCTCGGCGGTGAAGTCAACGTGGCCCGGGGTGTCGATGATCTGGATGCGGTAGTCGGTACCGTCCTTCTTCCAGAAGCACGTGGTAGCAGCGGAGGTAATGGTTACGCCGCGCTCCTGCTCCTGAACCATCCAGTCCATGGTGGCAGCGCCCTCATGGACCTCACCGATCTTGTGGGTCTTACCGGTGTAGTAAAGAATACGCTCGGTCGTGGTGGTCTTACCGGCATCGATGTGAGCCATGATGCCGATGTTACGGGTATCGGAAAGCTTGTACTTAGGCTTAGCCATGTTAGTTCCTTACCTTAACTTACCAACGATAGTGAGAGAACGCGCGGTTGGCCTCGGCCATCTTGAAGACGTCCTCACGCTTCTTGACGGAAGCGCCCAGGCCGTTGGAAGCGTCGAGGATCTCGTTGGCGAGACGCTCGGCCATGGTCTTCTCCTTGCGAGCGCGGGAGAAGTTGACGATCCAGCGGATACCCAGAGCGGTGGAACGACGGGAGTTGACCTCCATCGGGACCTGATAGGTAGCGCCACCGACACGCTTGGGCTTGACCTCGAGCGTGGGCTTGACGTTGTCCATAGCCTTCTTGAAGGTAGCGAGAGCGTCGCCACCCTCGGACTTCTCGGCAACGATCTCGAAAGCGGTGTAAACGATGCGCTCAGCGGTGGCCTTCTTGCCGTCAAGAAGGACCTTGTTGATGAGCTGAGTCACCAGGCGGTTGTTGTAAACGGCGTCAGGCTGAACCTCACGACGATTAGCTGCTGCACGACGCGGCATGTGAAATCTCCTTAAGTGTCTACCGTGCGGCGCTTAGGCGGCACACGGCGAAAGTATCAAAACGTTATCTGGCTTATTTAGCCTTGGGGCGCTTAGCACCGTACTTGGAACGGGCCTGCATACGGTTCTGGACCGGTGCAGCGTCGTAGGCGCCACGGATGACGTGATAACGGACACCAGGGAGGTCACGGACACGACCGCCGCGGACGAGCACGATGGAGTGCTCCTGCAGGTTGTGGCCCTCACCCGGGATGTAAGCAGTAACTTCGATGCCGTTGACGAGGCGAACACGGGCAACCTTACGAAGAGCCGAGTTCGGCTTCTTGGGGCTCGTGGTGAAGACGCGGGTGCACACGCCGCGCTTCTGGGAGTTGTGCTGCAGAGCAGCGTTCTTGGACTTCTTGGGCACGGAACGACGGCCCTGGCGAACCAGCTGGTTAATAGTAGGCAAAGCGTACTCCTTCTCGAATGATTCCAGCTTTCTGTAAAGTGCAACGGCTTGAATCGAGGGGTCAGCATCCCCCTACGAAACACGCAGTTCGATAGGATACGTGGCGTTAGCTGTGCCGTCAACAGACCACGCCGCCGGGCGTATCCCAAAATTGGCACATTTCCGCAAAGCCTACACAAAAGGAATCTCCTTCTGTGCGCGGGTGTGGATTCCCGGCCCGGGCGCCACAGGGGTTAAGTTTGCTGCTCTACAGTCCTGGCTCGCACGGAGGCCACATTAAGTGGCCTCCGGCTCGTGCGGAACTCGCGACAAACTTAACCCCTGTGCCGCCCGGTCCGGGAATCCGACGTGCTCGTTGGGGCAACGCTACCTGCCAAAAAAGGGACAGGTTTATTTTGGTCGGTTTTATCTAGGGAAACGTCGCGCTCCAGCGGTGATCTGCTCTCATCTGTCGTATGGAAATCGGCGGCGTTTTCGGAAGTATGCGGCAAATTATAGACTTGCCGAGCACACAGGGGTTTTGCGATAACAAACCCGCAGGTAGAGCGCTTGAGCATATGCGGTGTGGTCGACCCATCAAGATTTTGCCGCATACTTCCGAAATTCAGACGAATATCACTCATAATAATCGCCCATTTAACGCAAAATGGGCCGTTTCCCCTAGTAGGAAGCGGCCCCAAATCTTACGAATAGACGATGGTAAAGGGTTCCGACGTTTCGGTGCCCTCTGTTGAAGTGCAGCGTGTGCCCTCAAGCGTTACTGAGACCACTTGGTCGACATCGATCAACTTCGTTGGCACCCAGTTGTTCTCTCCGCTATTGCGCGCCAGCGAAACATAGAAGTTGAACACCCCTGCGTCGTCATCTTCGATAATCTGCTCCGATCCATCCTTGTAGGTGACGGTCAGTTTATGATCAACTGCTTCATAGCCCAGATCATCGATATGCGTCTGGATGGAAAACGGACTGATCTCGAGAGGCGAGTCATCGGAGCGGAGTTCCTTTGTATCGACGTGCGCTCCGACGTTAAACTCTGGCGTCGATACCTCGATCACCTTCGCATCCTCACCTTTGCCCTCCGTCCAGCTGATATTCCAGGTGACCGCATGTCCCAAATCTCGCTCGCGATCCCACGAGGCAAAGTACATCGTGCCATTAATGACCGTGTCGCTTGATGTGTCCTTATCAATTGTGCAGCGTGTGTCAGCCCATTCCTCGCCGAAGTTCATGCTTGGCGTGCCGATGCCTTGTTCTTCTTCACCATAGAGAACAAGTTCGCCTGTCTCTGCTGCTGGCTTGTAGTAGTTAACTCCATTTGGATTGGACAACGTAAACGTCACGGCTCCGCAGCCGTTTTGGTCGATTGCCATCTCATGGATATCGAGCGTATAGCCGTTGCCCTCGACGGACAGATTAACCTCCTGGACTGCACCCTCCAGGCTTTGGGGCGCGATGCCATCACCAAACTCTCTGGTGTAGGTATATTTAGTCCCCGATGAGCCGCCGTTTGTCCAGGTAATGGAATCCCCGTTGCCGTGGTTTCCCCAGGCTGAGGCAAAATAGC
>CAUADW010000100.1 GCA_958427895.1 uncultured Collinsella sp. | reverse complement strand
GGCAATAACAAGCGCTCCGGAAAAGCGGGCGCGCTTGCGGGCACGGGCGATGTCAACGCTCCCTTTACGGCAGCCGCTGCAGCACTCGCCGCGGCAGGCGCCGGCCTTATCGCCTACAGCGCCCGCCGCACGGCGCTCGAAACCGACACCGCCAATGAGGTCAATTCGGATAGGCCTCGCTAGCTCCTAGTTACTTTTGTGAGAGACGCCGACTCGGCTCATCGAACATCAAATGGGCTGGTTCTGGATACCCAGAGCCAGCCCATTACGCATTAGATGTCGTCAGAGGAGTCGAGTTCTGCCTCGAGCTTGGCACGGCGTCTTTTCGCCAACAATCCACACGACATGTCTTCGACAGCGTATCCAACCGCAAACGCAGCAAGACACATTCGGCCGTCTTCAAACTTACTCGGACAGAGCCGACTCGGTTTTGTCCGAGTAAACGAATCTCCATCGAACTCCGAACGATTGTTCGATGGATTTCGTGTTGGGTGGAATCGTCTGTGGGCTGGGCTATGCTACCTTGACTATCTATATGACTTAAACGCAGCAAAGGAGCACCGAGAGAGCGAGTATGGCAAAAAACACCGCAAACTATGGTAACGACAGTATCCGCCAGCTCAAGGACGAGGAGCGCGTACGCCTGCGCCCCGCCGTCATCTTTGGCTCGGACGGACTCGACGGCTGCGCGCATGCCGCCTTCGAGATCCTGTCCAACGCCGTTGACGAGGCGCGCCAGGGCTACGGCAAGCTCATCACCCTTACCGCCTTTCGCGATGGCTCCATTCAGGTAGAGGACAACGGCCGCGGCTGCCCGCTCGACTGGAACCCCTCCGAGAAGCGCTTTAACTGGGAGCTCGTCTTTTGCGAGCTCTACGCAGGTGGCAAATACAACAACAACCAGGGCGGCGACTACGACTTCTCGCTCGGTACCAACGGCCTGGGCTCATGCGCAACCCAGTACGCCTCCGAATACATGGATGTCACGGTTTGGCGCGACGGCAACAAGTACTCCCTGCACTTTAAGAAGGGCAAGGTCGTCGGTGCCAAAAAGAAGGCACTCGAGATTGAGCCCAGCGACGAGAACCGCACCGGCACCACCATCAAATGGCGCCCCGATCTTGAGGTCTTTACCTCGATCAGCATTCCCCACGAGTGGTATCGAGAGACCATGCGCCGCCAGGCCGTGGTCAACGCCAACGTGACCTTCCGCCTGCGCATCGAGGGCGACGATGGCGAGTTTTCCGAAGAGGACTTTTGCTACCCCAAGGGCATCGAGGACTACGTGCTCGAAAAGGTCGGCACCGACTATCTCACCGAGCCCTTCTTTATCGAGGCTGACCGTCGCGGTCGCGATCGCGAGGACCTGCCCGACTACAACGTAAAGATCACCGCGTGCATGTGCTTCTCGCGCACCTTCACGATGCAGGAGTACTACCACAACTCCTCCTGGCTCGAGAACGGCGGCTCGCCCGAGAAGGCTGCCCGCAGCGCCCTCACCAGCGCCATCGATGCCTACATCAAGCAACAGGGCAAGTACAACAAAAACGAGAGCGGCATTAAGTGGCAGGACGTCCAGGACTGTCTGGTGCTGGTGACCAACTGCTTCTCCACCCAAACGTCCTACGAGAACCAGACCAAAAAGGCCATCAATAACCGCTTTATCCAGCAGGCCATGACGGCATTCTTTAAGGAGCGCCTCTCGACCTATCTGATCGAGAACAAAGACGCTGCCAACAAGATCATGGAGCAGGTGCTCATCAACAAGCGTTCGCGCGAGAACGCCGAGAAGACGCGCCAGAGCATCAAAACCAACCTGCAGCAGAAGACCGACATGGCCAACCGCGTGCAGAAGTTCATCGACTGCCGCTCCAAGGACAAGACCCGTCGCGAGATCTACATCGTAGAGGGCGACTCGGCAGCAGGCGCCATCCGCACGTCGCGCGATGCCGAGTTCCAGGGCGTTATGCCCGTCCGTGGCAAGATCCTCAACTGCCTGAAGGAGGACTACCCGCGCATCTTTAAGTCCGACATCATCATGGACCTCATGCGCGTGCTGGGCTGCGGCGTGGAGATCAAAGACAAGCGCATCAAGAACCTCGGCGCCTTTGACCTGGACAACCTCAACTGGAACAAAGTCATCATCTGTACGGATGCCGACGTCGACGGTTATCACATCCGCACGCTCGTGCTCACCATGCTCTATCGCCTGGTGCCCACGCTTATCGACGAGGGTTACGTGTATATCGCCGAGTCGCCGCTCTACGAGATCAACTGCAAAGAGAAGACCTACTTTGCCTACACCGAGCTCGAGAAGAACGGCATCCTCAAGGAAATTGGCGACCAGAAGTGCTCGATCAACCGCTCCAAGGGTCTTGGTGAAAACGATCCGGACATGATGTGGCTCACCACCATGAACCCCGAGACGCGTCGCCTGATCAAGGTGGAGCCCGAGGACGTCACCAAGATGGAAACCATGTTCAACCTTTTGCTGGGCAACGACGAGGCAGGCCGCAAGCGCCATATCTCCGAGCACGGCAAGGAATATCTGGACCAGCTGGACCTGCAATAGCAGCAAATCGATAACGACGGCCCATAAGAAGTTCAAGAGGAAATCGTGGCAAAGAAGAAGACGAAGAACCAGCCCAAGAAAAAGCAGGTCAACGCCGAGAACGTCATCGGCCTGCACTCCGAGGTCACCGACCAGCCGATCACGCAGACGCTCGAGGTCAACTACATGCCCTACGCCATGAGCGTCAATGTCTCGCGTGCGTTCCCCGAGATCGACGGCTTTAAGCCCTCGCATCGCAAGCTGCTCTACACCATGTACAAGATGGGTCTGCTCAAGGGCGAGCGCCAGAAGAGCGCCAACATCGTGGGTCAGACCATGAAGCTCAACCCGCACGGCGACGCCGCAATCTACGAGACGATGGTGCGCCTGGCGACGGGCAACGAGGCGCTGCTCGCCCCCTTTGTGGAGTCGAAGGGCAACTTTGGCAAGTATTATTCGGGCGACCTGAGCTATGCCGCCTCGCGTTATACCGAGGCCAAGCTCTCCCCCATCAGCGCCGAGATCTTCAAGGACATCGACAAGGACCCGGTCGACTTCGTCGACAGCTACGACGGCGCCATGAAGGAGCCGCGCCTGCTGCCCACCACGTTCCCCAACATCCTTGTCTCGGCCAACAAGGGCATCGGCGTCGCCATGGCGTCCGACATCTGCGGTTTCAACCTCAACGAGGTCTGCACTGCCACGATGCACTACCTGCAGGATCCCGACTGCGACCTGCTCGAGTACATGCCCATGCCCGACTTCTCGACCGGCGGTGAAATTATCTACCGCCGCGAGGAGATGGAAAAGATTATCGAGACCGGCCTTGGCAGCTTCCAGATTCGCTCCCGTTGGCGCTGGATTCCCGAAGAGCGCATTATCGAGGTCTACGAGATCCCCTACACCACCAAGACCGATGTCATTATCGAGCGCATCGTCAAGCTCTCCAAAGAGGGCAAGGTCAAGGAGATTGCCGACATCCGCGACGAGACCGACCTTTCGGGTCTGCGCATCGCCATCGACCTTAAGCGCGGTGTCGACCCCGACAAGCTCATGGCCAAGCTCTATCGCTCGACCACGCTGCAGGATTCGTTCTCGTGCAACTTCAACGTGCTGGTCGATGGTTACCCTCGCGTTATGGGCGTGCGCCAGATCCTGCACGAGTGGGTCAAGTGGCGTATTGAGTCCACGCGTCGCCGCATTAACTTTGACCTGGGCAAAAAGTCCGAGCGCCTGCACCTGCTGCACGGCCTCGAAGCGATTCTGCTCGACATCGACAAGGCCATCGCCATCATCCGCGGCACCAAGCTCGAAGCCGAGGTCGTGCCCAACCTTATGAAGGGTTTCGACATCGACGAGACCCAGGCCGAGTTTGTTGCCGAACTTAAGCTCCGCAACATCAACGAGGAGTACATCCTCAACCGCACCAAGGACATTGCCAAGCTTGAGGGCGAGATTGCCGAGCTTGAGGAGATTCTCTCGAGCGAAGACAACATCAAGAAGGTCATCAGCGACGAGCTGGCCGCGGTCAACAAGAAGTACGTGATGCCGCGCCGCACGGGCAGGATTGAGCCCCACGAGGTTATCGAGGTAAGCTTGGAGCCCGAGGTCGAGGAGTACCCGGTTACCATCATGCTCTCGCGCGATGGCTACCTTAAGAAGATGACGGACCGCGTACTCAAGAAGGCGACCACGCTCAAGTACAAGGACGGCGACAAACCCTTTATCGAGTTCCCGTCCTCCAACACCCACGAGTTGCTGGTCTTTACCAACAAGAGCCAGGTGTACAAGTGCAAGGTTGCGGCGTTTGAGGATACCAAGTCGGCCCAGCTGGGCTCGTATCTGCCCACCGATCTTGAGATGGAGCCCGACGAGAGCGTCATCTGGGTCATCGACCCCGAGGACTATAAGGCCGACGTGCTGTTTGTCTTTGAGAACGGCCGCGTGGTGCGCGTCGCGCTTTCTGGATACGTCACCAAGACCAACCGCAAGCGCCTTAAGAACGCCATCTACGGCGGCAGCAAACTACTGTATGCCCAGGTGCTCAAGGAAGACCGCGACATCGCGCTGGTCTCGAGCGACTATCGTTTGATGAACTTCAACACGTCGCTGCTCAAGACCAAGACGACCACCAACACGCAGGGCGTCCAGGCCTTTACGGCCAAGAAGGGCCGCTCGGTCACCACCGTCGGCACAACCGAGGAGATCCTTGGCACCGGCGTCTCAGCCGAAAAGTTCACCGCGCAGAGCCTCCCCTCCGCCGGTGCCCTCATGAAGGAAAACGACATGCCGAGCCTGTTTGACTAAAACAGCGGCAGCCAAACCGTCATGGTTTTACAAAGCAGCGGGGCCCGAAGCGCAGCAACATCGCGCTCCGGGCCCCGCTCGCTGCAACGTAGTCGGAATAATAGGAATTCCCGTTTTTCACTCCTGCAACCCCACGGCACAAGGCATGTTAAGCCGTTAGCAAAACTTGCAAAAATTAGCAAAACTTGCAAAAATTAGCAAAATTTGCAAAGGAGCTACCATGGAGTACAGCAAGAACCCCTTTACCCCGACGTTCGGA
>CAUADW010000099.1 GCA_958427895.1 uncultured Collinsella sp. | reverse complement strand
ACGACTTTAAGCTCAAGTTCGAGCAGGCCCAAAAGGAGCTTGCCGACGTGCGCAATGAGCTCGATGCTGCGGCAGAGGCTCAGAAGGCCGCCGAGGACAAAGCAAAGGACGCTACCGAGCGCACCGCCCGTCTGCAGGCCGACTGGGAGAACTTCCGTCGCCGCACCGCAAACGAGCGCATCGCCGAGCGCGAGCGCGCGACCGAGAAGCTTGTCACCGCGCTGTTGCCGGTGATCGACGATATCGAGCGCGCGATCGACCATGCCCGCAGCCAAGAGCTTTCCGACGACTTTAAGCAGTTCGTCGATGGCGTTGACGCGGTACATGCCAAGCTGCTCGATGTGTTTGCGCACGAGGGCGTTGAGCCCATCGATCCCAAGGGCGAGGCATTCGATCCGCTCGAGCACCAGGCCGTGGGTCGCGTCGAGGACGCGTCGCAGTACGACGAGACCGTCAACGACGTGTACCAGAAGGGCTACCGCATGGCGGATCGCATCCTGCGTTCCGCGATGGTGACGGTGACCTACGGTGGCGAGAAGCGCCCCGCACCGGAGCCCGAAGCGGCGCCCGAGGATGCTACGGCCGATACGGCCGAGAGCACCGAGGAGTAATTGAGAAGGGCCCCGGGGCAACACCCGGGGCCCTTTCTGGCCTAGTGCTATATGAAAGCATGAGCCGCCGCCCGCTGGGCGGCGGATGAAACAGGAGAGGAGCTACGATGGCTGCAGGCAAAACCTTCTATGACATCCTGGGCGTATCCAAGAGCGCCTCCGACAAAGAGATCAAGAGCGCGTTTCGCAAGCTCGCGCAAAAATATCACCCCGATGCCGGCGGCGACGAGGCCAAGTTCAAGGAGATCAGCGAGGCCTACGAGACGCTTTCGGACGAGAAGAAGCGCAAAGAGTACGACCAGATGCTCATGTTTGGCGGCATGCCGGGTGCGGGTGGCGCGTATAGCGGTGGCTACGGCGCTGGTGCCGGCGCCAGCGGCTGGGGCGATATCTTCGACAGCATCTTTAGCGGCAACGGCGCCTGGGGCAGCGATTGGGGCTCGGGCTTTGCCGGGGCTGCGGGCGCTGCCGGTGCCGGCGCTGGCCGCAGCCGCGCTCGCAAGGGCGGCGACCTGTCGCTGACCGTCGATGTGACGGCCGAGGACGCGTTTCGCGGTGTGACGCACAAGGTCACCTACCGCATTCCCTCGACGGGCGAGCAGCAGACCATTACGGTCTCGGTCCCTGCGGGCGCGGTCGACGGTGGCAAGCTGCGCTACAAGCGTCGCGGCGAGTATGGCGTTGCCGGCGGCGAGCGCGGCGACCTGGTCGTGACCACGCACGTGGAGGAGCATCCGCTGTTTAAGCGTAAAGGTGCCGACGTGACCATGGAGGTACCGGTCTCGGTCTATGAGGCGGCGCTCGGCTGCACGGTGGACGTGCCGACGCCCGGCGGTGCGACGGTTCGTCTGAAGGTGCCCGCGGGTACCCAGACGGGCAAGAAGTTCCGCTTTAAGGAAATGGGGGCGCCCGACGTTAAGCACCGTGGCCGCACAGGCGCGCTGCTCGTCGAGATCAAGGTGCAGGTCCCCACGAACCTATCCGATGACGAGCGCGATGCTATGACCAAGCTGCGCGAGACCGACACGCGCGACTATCGCGAGAAGGTCAACCGTTACAAGGCGACGTACTAGGGCGGTCGTGGCGCACGCCCGCGCCCGCGGGCTTATGATGGACGATAACGAGACGGAAAGGGGTCAGGTAGCATGGCCGAGGACAATAGGAACAAACCGCTGTACATGATCAGCGTGGCGGCCGAGCTGACCGGCATGCATCCGCAGACTCTGCGCGTCTACGAGTCCAAGGGCTTGGTGAACCCCCAGCGCTCGGGCGGTAACACGCGTCTGTATTCGCGTGCCGATATCGAGCGCCTGGAACTCATCAACCAGCTGACCGACGAGGGCATCAACCTTGCCGGCGTGGTGCGCATTCTCGATATGAAGGAGCGTGCCGAGGAGCGCGAGCGCGAGAACGAAAAGCTCCGCGCCCGCGTGCGCCAGCTCGAGGACGAGCTGCACGAATACAAGATGCAGAAGAAGATCACTGCCTTAGCCCCGCGCGACGGCTCGGTCAACCCCGAGCAAGTCATGCGCAAGCTGCTGGGCGCCGGCGGGGATCTCTAGGTTACGCCGTTCTGCCGAACGGCGTAACGGCTCGACGCTGCGCGACGTCCAGAGCGACAATTTGTCATTCAAAAGGCAAGGCATGACCAGAAGGTCTATGCCTTGCCTTTTTCATGCCAACTTGTTCGCTCTGGACGTCGCTCGCTGTCCGTCCTCTGCCTGCGGCGTTGCCTTGCTCCGGATACGGTAGGGTAGTCATTGGGGACGTTCTTAAATGACTAGTCGAAAGGGACACTCTTGCACCAAATCTGCCGGCCCTCGCCGGGTTCGTACCTTACTTTACCGAGATAAAGTGAACGTGCAGATTCGTAACCCACTCGCAACCGTTCTATGGCACGATATTGAACGAATGTATGCTATGCGCCCAAATCTTTTGGGCAGAGTGGGAGACAGTATGGTTAAGCTGTACGAGGACGGCATCTACCTGCGCGGTGGCAGCGAGGTTGTGCCTGAGGCCGAGGCTGCCGAGCGCGGTATTACGCAGACGCCCGAGGATGCCAAGCGCGGCACCATCGCGTATTCGATCCTCCAGGCACACAATACGTCCGGCGACCCCGAGGCGCTCAAGATTCGCTTCGACGCCATGGCGAGCCACGACATCACCTTTGTCGGCATCATCCAGACGGCGCGCGCCTCGGGCATGGAGCAGTTCCCGCTGCCCTACGTGCTCACCAACTGCCACAACTCGCTGTGCGCCGTGGGCGGCACCATCAACGAGGACGACCACGTCTTTGGTCTCTCGGCTGCCAAGAAGTACGGCGGCATCTTCGTCCCGCCGCACATCGCCGTCATCCACTCCTTTATGCGTGAGAATTTCGCCGGCTGTGGCAAGATGATCCTGGGCTCCGACTCGCACACCCGCTACGGCGCTCTGGGCACCATGGCCGTGGGCGAGGGCGGTGGCGAGCTGGCAAAGCAGCTGCTGCGCGACACCTACGATGTCGCCTATCCCGGCGTCGTTGCCATCTACCTCACGGGCGCTCCGCGCCCCGGCGTTGGCCCGCACGACGTGGCGCTCGCCATCATCCGTGCCGTCTTTGCCAAGGGTTACGTTAAGAACAAGGTTATGGAGTTCGTGGGCCCCGGTATCGCGAGCATGACGACCGACTACCGCAACGGCGTCGACGTCATGACCACCGAGACCACCTGCCTGTCGAGCATCTGGGCCACCGACGAGGACACGCACGCGTTTTTGACCATGCACGGTCGCGGCGAGGACTACCGCGAGCTCAAGCCCGCCGATGTTGCCTACTACGACGGCTGCGTCGAAGTCGATCTGTCGAGTATCAAGCCCATGATCGCGTTGCCGTTCCATCCTTCTAACGGCTTTGAGATCGACGAGCTCAACGAGAACCTCGAGGACATCCTGCATGAGGTGGAGCTCGAGGCCGCCAAGATCGGCGAGGGCAAGACGCACTTTAGCCTGCTCGACAAGATCGTCGACGGCAAGCTGCACGTGCAGCAGGGCGTTATCGCCGGCTGCTCGGGCGGCAACTACGACTCCGTGGTCCAGGCTGCCCGCGTGCTCAAGGGCGCCAACACCGGCTGCGGCGAGTTCTCGCTGTCGGTCTACCCCACGAGCCAGCCCGTGGCGCTCGAGCTTACACGCCGCGGCTATATCTACGACCTTATGGAGGCCGGCGCGATTGTGCGCACGGCATTCTGCGGCCCGTGCTTTGGCGCCGGCGACACGCCTGCCAACAACGGCCTTTCGATCCGCCACACCACGCGCAACTTCCCCAATCGCGAGGGTTCCAAGCCGGGCAACGGTCAGCTGAGCGCCGTGGCCCTGATGGACGCCCGCTCCATTGCGGTGACGGCTGCCAACGGCGGCGTCCTGACGCCGGCGACCGACCTGCCCGAGGAGACTTGGGACGAGGCCTGCGAGTACACCTTTGACGACGCGCCGTACAAGAAGCGCGTGTACTGGGGCTTTGGCAAGGCTGAGCCGGCCGACGAGCTGGTCGAGGGCCCCAACATCAAGCCGTGGCCCGCGATGGAGCCTCTCGGCGACGACATCCTGCTCAAGGTGTGCTCCAAGATCATGGACCCGGTCACCACGACCGACGAGCTCATTCCCTCGGGCGAGACGAGCTCCTTCCGCTCCAACCCGCTGGGTCTGGCCGAGTTTACGCTCGGCCGTCGCGACCCTGCCTACGTGGGCCGCTCCAAGGAGGTCGACGCGGTGGAAAAGCGCCGCGTTGCCGGCGAGGCAGCGGGCGACCTGGCGGCACTCGATGCCGAGCTTGCCAGCGTGTTTGAGGCGCTGACTGGCGCGGGTGTCGCGGCCGATGCCAAGGCGACTGAGTACGGCTCCATGCTCTATGCCAAGAAGCCCGGTGACGGTTCTGCCCGCGAGCAGGCCGCGAGCTGCCAGCGCGTAATTGGCGGCCTGGCCAACATCGTCCACGAGTACGCCACCAAGCGCTATCGCTCCAACGTGATGAACTGGGGCATGGTGCCCTTCCAGATGGAGGCCGAGCCCAGCTTTGAGGTGGGCGACTACGTCTTTGTGCCGGGTATCCGCGCCGCGCTCGATGGCGACCTGAAGGGCATCGCCGCCTACGTGGTGCGCGCCGATGGTGCGGTCGAGCAGATTGAGCTCTACATTGCCGATATGACGGCAGAGGAGCGTGCCATCGTCAAGGCTGGCTGCCTGATCAACTACAACAAGTTCAAGGCCGCTGCCGAGTAACGCACTTAATTGTCCGCCCGGGGCCACCCTTTCCCGCCCGCTCACGCGCTTCGCGAGGGTCGCGTTCGGCAAAGGGTGGCCCCGGGCTACATTTCTGCGTTCTCGTTGGGTCTTGAGGGACGCTAATAATTGACCGGGACCACCACAAAGTTGCCTGCCCGGCGGGACCTTATTTCGATGGGGTCCAGGTTATTTCATCGTCAAATAGCCAAGTGCGTGACGAGCCACTGTTGCGCGCTGTCTGCGGATCGGGCTCGCAAGTTTGTTCGTAGGCA
>CAUADW010000098.1 GCA_958427895.1 uncultured Collinsella sp. | reverse complement strand
TCGCCGATTTGTGTCTTGAAAAATGTATATAACGACTATAACGTAGTGTGAAACATATTGGAAACAATATCGAGGAGGCTGCGTTGAAGAAAAGCAATTTGGGCTATGTGCTGGTACTGATCGCCGCGCTTATGTGGGGCAGCATCGGAATCTTTGTAAACGGCATCTCGGCCATGGGCGTTTCGTCCCAGAGCATGGCTGCCTTTCGCTTGTTGGTCGGAGCGCTTATCTTGGCGCCGGTCCTGATGTTTATGGGCTGCCGTCCGGGTGAGGGGTCTACCGTGGCTCAGGGTCCGCTGGCTCTGTTCAAGGCAAGTCCTAAAGAGCTCGTTCCCTGCGCGCTTGTCGGTATCGTCGGTTTGGCCGCCGCCAACACCTGCTATTACGAGTGCATGGGCGAGGTGGGCATGTCCACGGCCTCGGTGCTGCTCTACACCTCGCCGGTGTTTGGCGTCATGCTCGGCCGCGTGCTTTATCGCGAGGACGTGACCCCCAACAAGCTCGTTGCCATTGTCTTTAACATCGTTGGCTGCGTGCTTGCAGTGACCAATGGTGACCTTTCCGGTTTTCATTTTTCGGTTTGGGGCGTCACGTCGGGCGTGATTGCAGGCCTTTGTGGTGCGTCACTCGCGGTGTTTAGCCGGATAGCAACCAAGACGGTCCACCCGCTGGCTGTCACGTTTTGGGGCTTTGTTTTTGGCGGTGCGGTTATGGCAGCTATCGCGGCTCCGTGGCCGGATGTCGCCGCGGCAATGTCGCCACAGTTGCTGCTGCTGTTCCTTGGTTTTGGACTCATCCCCACAGCCGTGGCCTACATCCTATATATGCAGGGTCTGTCCATGGGACTCGAGACATCGAAGGTTCCCGTCGTAATGTCTTTCGAGACGGTCGTCACCGTACTGGTGGGCATTGGTGTCTATGCCGAGCCCGCCGGCGCGATCAAGGTCCTGGGCATTGTGCTGGTGCTCGCGTCCATCCTGATTATGAACACCGACTTCTCCAAGCTGCGCAACAGTGTGTTTGTCGGTCATGTCGTTGAGAGCATGACCTTTAAGCCCAACGCGTGGTGGACAGAGAAATCGCAGGACATGGATCTGTTTAAGGAACGCACGGGCATTGCCTTGGAGCCCACCGTGCAAGAAAGCCCCTGGTACTTCGTGCGATAGGGGGTTGCGCGCGGCGTCCGACCTGGGGTTATCCCGCCGTCGCCGGCCTGCCCAGCCCCCACGTTTCAAGTGCGTTAAACCCGCGAACGGTCGTTTTTCACCCGCAAACGGTCTTTATACTAATTAGCAATATAAGCAACGTATAAGACGTTATAATGACCATAACGAAAAGGAGGAGGCAAGATGAATCAGATCATTCTCGCATCTCATGGCGGCCTGGCCGCAGGCGCCAAAGACACGCTCGAGATGGTTCTCGGCGACGTGTCGAACGTCCACGTCGTGTCGCTTGCTCGTGACGACAAGGAGCCCATCACCAACAAGGTGGACGCCATGATCGCCACGTTCAACGCGGACGACACCGTCTATGTGCTGACCGATATGCTCGGCAGCTCGGTCAACAACAACATGGTCGAGCTTTCCAAGAACGGCACGAAGTTCACGGTTGTCAGCGGTTTCAATATTCCGCTGGCGCTGACGCTCGCTATGAGCCCCGCCCCCATCAAGGGTGCCGAGCTCGCGGCCCTCATCAACGAGGCCCGCACCGGTCTGACCAACCCCAATGCACCGGTCGAGGCTGCCGCGGCTCCCGCCAAGAAGGCCAAGGCGCCCCGTCACAGCTCCGGTCCCGCCAAGATCGTCCTCGCACGTCTTGACTACCGTCTGCTGCACGGCCAGGTCGTCTTTACCTGGACCACCAAGGTTCAGGCCGAGCGCATCATCGTCGTCGACAACGCTGCCGCCAACGATGACATCAAGAAGGGCGCTCTTAAGCTGGCCAAGCCCCAGGGCGTGCGCCTGAACGTCTTCACCGTCGAGCGTGCCCTCGCCAAGATGGACAAGCTCAACACCCTCGGCGAGCGCGTCATGTTCGTCTTTGGCAACACTGCCGAGATGCTGCAGTTCTGCCAGGGCTACAAGCTCGACGCCATCAACCTGGGCGCCACCGCCAACCACGACGGTGCCGATCAGGTCGGCGGCAAGGACAGCTCCGTCTTCCTCGATGCCACCCAGAAGGCCGATATCAACCAGCTGCTCGACATGGGCATCAAGCTCTACGTCCAGCAGACCCCCACGTATCAGAGCGTCGACATCGACGCCAAGCTGTAATCAACCAGGCTTTTGCCTGACTGAAAGGAGAAGGGTATGAATACGTTCATCAGTGCGGTGCTCGTCGGCCTCGTCGGCGTGTTCTGCATGTGGGACTCCCGCCTGCTCGGTCGTCTTAATTTCGAGCAGCCCCTCGTTGGTGCTACGCTCGTCGGTCTGCTGCTGGGCGATGTGCCCACCGGCCTTGCCGTCGGTGCCGCCGTCGAGCTCGTGTCCATGGGCCTGGTGCAGGTCGGCGCCGCCGTTCCGCCCGATATGGTCCTGGGCGGCATCGTGGCCGCTGCCTTTGCGTGCCTGACCGATGCTTCTGCCGAGACCGCCATGACGATCGCCATCCCGGTCGCCGTCCTGGGTCAGCTCCTCGGCATCGTGTTCCGTTCCATCATCGCCGCCCTCACCCATGTGGCAGATAACGCGATCGATAACGGAAAGTTCAAGACCGCCTACCGTATGCACATCTGCGCCGGCTCCGGTCTGTACGCTCTCATGTACTTCCTGCCGATCTTCCTCGCCGTCTTTGTCGGCACCGACCTGGTCCAGACCATCGTCAACATGGTTCCCGAGTGGCTGTCCACTGGTCTTAACGTTTCGACCAAGATCATGACCGCCTACGGCTTGGCCCTGCTGCTCACCATGATGATCAAGAAGGGTATGACTCCGTTCCTGTTCATCGGTTTCCTGCTCGCCGCTTACCTCAACCTGTCCGTCATCGCGGTCGCTCTGATCGGTGTGTGCCTGGCTGTCGTCTTCATGGGCTTCAAGTTCAACGGTTCCCATGCAGCCGCCGGTGTCGATTCCGACTACGATCCGCTCGAAGACGACGAAGACTAAGGAGGAACACACTATGGCAACCGCAACCAAGGACGTGTCCCTGAACAAGAAGGTCAGCCAGTTCTTCTGGCGCTCCTGGGCCATCCAGGCCTCTTGGAACTACGAGCGTCAGATGAACATGGGCTTCCTCTACGGCATGGTTCCCACGCTCGACCGCCTCTATCCCGACGAGTCTGACCCCAAGCAGCTCGAGGCCAAGAAAGAGGCTTACCACCGTCACATGGCGTTCTACAACTGCACCCCGCAGACGAGCGCTTTCATCCTGGGCCTCGCCGCCTCCATGGAGGAGGAGTACGCCAAGGATCCTGAGAACTTCGATCCCGATTCGATCAACGCGGTCAAGACCTCCCTCATGGGTCCGCTTTCCGGCATCGGTGACTCCTTCTTCCAGGGCACCATCCGCGTTATCGCCTTTGGTCTGGGCGTTCAGCTGGCTCAGCAGGGCTCCATCATGGGCCCGATCCTGGCCATGCTCATCTCCATCGTCCCCGCTGTGCTGATCACTTGGTTCGCAGCCAAGATGGGCTATCAGGGCGGCCACGAGTACCTGAGCAAGCTTCAGGGCGGCGACCTCATGGAGAAGCTCATGTATGTCTGCGGCATCGTGGGTCTTATGTCCGTGGGCGGCATGATCGCCACGCTGATCGGCGCCACCACCCCGCTGCAGTTCGCTGACGGCACCGTTGTGATCCAGGACATCCTGGACGGCATGATGCCCCAGATGATCTCCCTTGGCCTCACCGGCCTTATGTACTGGCTCATCAAGAAGAACGTCAACACCGGTTGGCTTCTCGTGATCGCCATCGTGGGCGGCATCGCCCTCTCCGCGGCCGGCATCCTGGCCTAGTCGCGACCAAGCGTCCAACCGCTTTCCCCCGGGGGCCTGCCTGGCATCCCATACCCCAGGCAGGCTTCCATCCCTAAATGTGTCAAAGGGACAGTCCCTTTGACACATCCTCAACGGGCCGGTGACTCGGTCCAAATCACGGTAACCCTGCGTGCGCCCGGCAAAGTGGCGCCGCAAAAATCGAAAGGAATGTGTCAGATGTACGAGATCGACCTTAACCTCCCTAAGCAGATCGTCGCTGACGTCCTGTCCAACCACGAGATCCACAGCGTCGCCTTCGTCGGCTGCGGCGCTTCCATGTCCGACCTTTACCCCGCCAAGTACTTCCTGGCCAACAACACGGACAAGCTGAACGTTCAGATCTTCACTGCTAACGAGTTCAACTACGACACGCCTTCCTGGGTCAACGAGCACACCTTCGTGATCACCTGCTCCCTCGGTGGCTCCACGCCCGAGACCGTCGAGGCCAACAAGACCGCCAAGAAGCACAACTGCCCGGTCGTCTCCCTCACCAACAAGGCTGGCTCCGCTCTGACCGTCGACGCCGACCACGTCATCGTCCACGGCTTCCACGCCAACTACGCTGCCAAGTGCGAGAAGCCCGGCTACGCCATCGCTCTTGCTCTCGAGATCCTTCAGCAGACCGAGGGTTATGACCACTACGAGGACATGATCACCGGCCTCACCAACATCTTCGATCTCTGCGAGAACGCCGCTCAGCACTGCAAGAAGCTCGCCAAGAAGTTCGCCGAGGACTTCAAGGACGACAAGATGATCTACTTCATGGCTTCCGGTGCCTCCGAGAAGATGGCTTATTCTCACGCCGCCTTCCTGTTCACCGAGATGCAGTGGATCGACGCCGCCGCCTACAACACCGGCGAGTACTTCCACGGCCCGTTCGAGGTTTCCACCGAGGGTAAGCCCTACGTCTTCTTCATGTCCGATGGCGCCACCCGTCCGATGGACGCCCGCGCCCTCACCTTCCTTGAGCGCATGGGCGCCAAGGTCGCTCTGATCGACTCCAAGGACTACGGCCTGGCTGACGCCGTGCCCGCGAGCGTCGTCACCTACTTCAACCCGCTGCTGCACCTCGCCGTTATGCGCGAGTACGGCAACCAGATCGCCGAGGCCCGTCAGCACCCGCTGACCATGCGTCGCTACATGTGGAAGCTTTCCTACTAATCACAAGTAAGTAGACCTTACGGGTTGATTGAGAGGGGATGGGGTTTGCGCCCC
>CAUADW010000097.1 GCA_958427895.1 uncultured Collinsella sp. | reverse complement strand
GTCGTCGCTGGGGATGGCCGCGATTTAGCGGTCCAGGAAATCGTCCGCAGTCCCGCCCTCAAAGTGGGACGCCGTTTCCCAATGAGGCTCAAGCGGAAAATGCATCCCGGAATTTGCGCTCAAAGTGGGATGCGGTTTCCGGTTGAGGGTCTAAGGGGAAAGTGCGTCCCAGAATCGACGCTTGAAATGGGATGCAGTTTCCCGATGAGGCACTCGACGGAAAATACATCCCAGAAATGGCCTTTGAGCTGGGATAAGATTTCCGCGGCATCTCGGATTCTCAAAAATGAGACACGCCGTTGGCGAAAATGAGACACGTGATATCGGGCATCGGACGTATCATTTGCAAAAATGAGTCCACTCCACTCGAATAAAGCGAGGTCCCTCATGTACGTTCCACACCCCCGTATCCGTAGGCTGTCGAAAATCCCGCTTGTTGGGACGGCGGCGCTTGCTGCGTTGATCGCCACGAGCGTCGCCTGCTTCACGGCCACGCCCCAGGTTGCCCAGGCGGCAGACGCGCCCGCAATCACCGATATGACCGAGCAGGATTATCAAGCCCTGGGTCTGGGCACGAGCGAGGACATTCCGGCCGATACCGTTGGCCCCTATTCCACTGATACCCCCACGACGTTTGCCACGCGCAGCGAGGTCTATATGGCAGCTAACGGTAGCCATGGCAATCGCTACACTCTGCGCGACAAGCTCGAGAACGTCGAGCGTGGTAACATTGGCGGCAGCAGCAAACTCACCGATGGCTATGGAAGTGTGTGGGGCGCCGCAAAGTTCTGGCAAAACGTCAACAACTTCGATACGAACAGCGATCTCTACAAGCATAGCGACTACGGTGGCGGCACCTGGTCGTACCTAAGCAACAATGAGTCCTCAACAGTACTCGCCAACGACAACAACGGTTTCTCGGGCATTCACGCCACGAGTGTTGAGTTCTGCAGCGACGCCAGCACGGGCAAAAAGAGCCGCGTTGCCGAGCTCCGTGCCTACGGCGACAGTTCCTCCACGACGATTGACGGCAAGTCATACGCCGGAAAGGTTGAGCTGGTCCTCTACTCGTTTAGCAACGGGCGTACGCGCACTCTCGACACACACCTGCCGGTGACGGTCAAAACACTAATATGATGTACGGAGGCCGTTTTAAGTACCTGGATGCCGGTTACCTGCAAGAGCACGACGCCGTCTTTGATGTCGAGGCGGGCGATGTCGATGGCGACGGCGTCGACGAGCTTTTTGTCTACGCGGGCTGCTATGTCGACGAGAACGGCGTGCGCAAGGCTGTAGTCGACATGTATGACTTGGAGGGCGGCAACTGGAAGCAAAGCGTCGTCAAGATCGATGCCGGTAACGCCGCGGACTACACCACGCACAACAAGGGCGGGAACGACTCCTGGACGCAGCTTCAGTCAGCTCCTGTCGTTTCGCTAGCGGCCGGCGACCTCGATCGCGATTTTTGCGATGACCTCGCCATCGTGGTCTCGGCACCCTACGGCAAGAAGAATATTGATAAGTCGACGCATTGCGAGCTGTTTTCGTGGGATGCATCCAAGGGTGCGCTCGTCCATGTCGATGCTCTGGGCGACGCGGGCGCAATCTCCCTCTCCGCGAACGGCAAGACCATGGTCGCTGCGAATGCGACGTTCGGCACGTTTGCCGCCTACGATGAAGAAGGAAAGAAGACGGGTGAAACCGTCACGGGCCTTATTCTTGCGGGCTATGACTGGCAACGCAGCGCTTTTGATTACGGCGCTTCTGACGGCAGCAAGGGGCTGTACGGCGCGCTGTACCGCTACGCGTATTTTGACTCGGAGTCTGGCGAGTTCAAGCTTTCCGATTGCAAGGAATACAGAGACGGGCTCCTCGCCTCCTATGGGCTGATGCATGTGCCCAACAGCGCATGGAAGGATAGCGCTCAGGATAAGCGCTATCCGTGCACCTTGGCGCCTATTGCCCTTGCCACTGCCAACCTTGACGGCCTGTCCGAGCAGCTGGCGGTCGACGAGGTGCTCGTGGGCGGCGATGTGTTCCGCGACTTTGCCTGCAACACGGCACAGAGCGGGGCTCAGGGCTTGGGGTCCATGGTCGGAACCATGAGCATGAGCGGTCAGCAATACAACAGCAGCAACAAGCATGACCACAAGGGTATAGAGCAGGTGTGGATCAGCGACGTCAAGGCGGGCAGCGTCTCGGGTTCGGACCGCTATAACGAGAGCTTTATCGCCGTGGTGGGCAAGCACCGCGACGAGGACCTGCGCAAGAACGATGACTACTATTGGATGACCGCCTCGCATTTTTCGCTCGACGAGAACGGAAAGGTGCGCCGCGGCGAGGAGCAGGTGATTAGCGAGAGCAACCGTCGCGGCACTACCTACGGCACATTTATCTCGCTCGCGCTGCCCGATGTCGACAACGACAGCGTCAAGATCACGTACAAGGACCGCTACAAGGTCTATACCAACCCGCGCGTGCTTGCCGTGCTGCAGGATGCGCCCTATGTTGAGGATCTGGAGCAGGCATACGGCTATCTGGTGTTGGGCGGCACGTCATACGGAGAGGAAAAGGGCACGGGGACATCCCAGGGCTATACCATTGGCGCCGAGTTGGGCGTTGCCGTCGAGGTGCAGACCGGTCCGCCCCTGGTCGCGATGAATGCTTCAGTCGATTTTGCCGCCGAGGGATGCTATGACTACCGGAGCGAGCGCACGGTCAGCGCAAGCGTAAGCTATGAGTCGCATGCCGGCGAGGGTGACAAGACCGTGCTCTACACGATTCCGATGGTCTATTACGAGTATGAGATCGAAAATGAGGAAACTGGTGGCAAGGGCGTGATGGCGGCGCCTGTGTCGCTCGGCGCGCAGACCTCGGTCGTTAATGTCGAGGCCTATGACCGCATTGCCAAACAGCACAATATGACGCCGCTCAGCTACTTTTTGACCAACCGGTCGGGAGAACCCGGAACCTATCAAACGACGCTCAACGGCGAGACTCCCGTTGGGGATTCCTTTGGCCTGGGCAAGCCTGGCGTAACGCGCGCCTACACGCACGATGGGTTTAACGGCGCCGCCGCGCAGTCGGGGGCGAGCATTGAGCAGACCATCGAAGTCGAGGAGGGCAAGGAGCAGGAGCTCGAGCTCGGCTTGACGCTGAACGGCAGCGTTGTCATGGGCGCGAAGCTCGCAAAGCACGAGTTGTTTGGCGGCCTGTGCTTTGGTGCCAACGCCGGCTTTACTACGGGTAACTCCTCGAGTGAATCGACCGAATACGGCGGCACCATCGACAACCTGCCCGAGGCCGCGCAGGGCAAGTACGGTTTTGTGTGGCGTCTGGGCGTCAACGCGGTGGATGTCGACAAGTTCGAGGCAGACTCGGGCGACAAGCTCGGCACCAAGGACACCGACCAGTTCTGGATCGTGGGCTATGACGTTAAGGACGTCGAGATGCCCGACGCGCCGGCCGTGACGGGCTTTACGGCAAACGCCGTCGATTCGACCAGCGTTACGTTTAGCTGGGACGATGTACTCGCAAACAAGAGTGGCTTTAGCTACGGCGTGGGCATGCTGCAGAGCAATGCGGCGGATGCGGTCGTCAATAGCTGGAAGATTGCCGACAACACGCAGACCTCGCTCAAGTGGGATGGGCTGCAGCCCAATACGGAGTATCGATTCGCCATCGCCGCCGTTAAGAATGGATCCACGACCGAAACAGGTATTCGCTCGGCAATCATCACGGTCAAGACCATGCCCGATGGCATGACGATGACCGTGAGCGGACCTGCGGCGGATGCTGCGGAGGGGTTGGATCTTGGATACGACTCTTCGGTTGAGCGCGCGGCGGGAAGCCACTTGACGCTCTCGGCGATTGGCCATGTGAAGCAACTCGGTGCCGACGATAGCGAAACAGGGCTGGCACCGACCTATATGTGGTACCGCAAGGGCCGCGGCGAGACAGAGTTTAAGCTCGTGGGTGCCGATGGCAACCTCGCGGCTGGAACGGCCTCAAAGCTCGAGATTGACCTGACCGCAGACGATGACGGTGCGCAGTATTACTGCCACGTGGGATACAACGACGTGGGCCTCGACACCGGCACGACGCTCGTGAATATCGAGGCCGAGGAGACGGCGCCCACAACGGTGAACGCCACCCCGATCCGCACGCGCCGCCTGTTCTCACAGGCAAGTGCGGGCGCCAAGAAGTTCCTGGACCATACGCTGGTAAACACCGCCGGCCCAGCCGATTCCGAAGGCTCAAAGGACCCCGAGACTCCTGAGACCCCGACGAACCCGGACAAGCCCAAGTCCGACAACGGAGCTAAGACCGACACCAAGGTCAAGACTACGACCACAGCGAAGAACCTCGCAAACACCGGCGACCAAACATTCGCCCTAGTCGCCACCGCAGCAGCAGCGGGAGCAACGCTCGTAGTGATAGCCCTCATCATGCTGATCAAGCGCCGCAAGACCCACTAGTAGCCAGTCGAACATATCGACAACCCAAAAACCCGGGTAGCCAAAAAAACAGGCCACTCGGGTTTTCTGTTGAGTGGAGACTCCGCAAGCGGAAACTGCATCCCACAATTAGCGCCCGGAACGGGACACATTTTCCGCCAAGCCCTCATCCGGAAAATCCATCCCAGTTTGAGCGCCCAGACCGGGACGCACTTTCCCAAAGGGTCCTCAACGGGAAACTGCGTCCCATAATTAGGCCGAGAAATGGGATGAACTTTCCCAATGAGAGCCAACCGGAAACCACGTCCCAGAATCAGCCCCCAAAGTGGGACGCACTTTCCCAACAAGCCTCAACCGGAAAATACATCCCGGAATCCAGCTGAATAGTGGGACACACTTTCCCAATCGGGTCCCAAGCGGAAACTGCATCCCATTCCAGACAAGAATTCCGGGACACACTTTCCGCAAACAAAGAAGGCCACATAACGTGGCCTTCGTCTTGCGCAGGACTGTCCGAGCAGGGAACCTTATATGCCTCCGCCCGGACAGACGTTTCAGTTATGAACTCGCAGCTAGTCGCTACTTGATCTTGGTCGTACCCGGTGCCAGGTTGGGGTCGGTCTCGTTGGCCTCGGTCTGGAAGTGCTCGGTGTAGACGTTCTTGCCGTCGCGGAACATCTCGTAGTACTGCATCTTGGCGTAATCCTCGCGCGCCTTGGTGGCAGCTGCGGCAGCGGCGTCGTCGCCGGTGACGTTGGAGGAGAGCGCCCAGCGCAGGCTGGAGTCCTCGTAGCCCACGG
>CAUADW010000096.1 GCA_958427895.1 uncultured Collinsella sp. | reverse complement strand
CCCGAGGGCAAGGCCATTGCCGCCAACGTGCTCAAGGCGCTCGATGCCGTGGCCGAGGCGGAGGCCGAGTTCGGCAACTCGCCGCGCTCCATTGCGCTTGCCTTCGACCGCTTTCTGGCGGGCAAGGAGGCCCCGGGCGCGCTCAACGAGGAGGGCGACGGCGCGGTGCGCATCATGACGGTGCACGCATCCAAGGGCCTGGAATATCCGGTCGTGGCGGTCGCCGAGTGCTTTGGCGTGCGTAAGTCCTCGGGTGCGGCACAGATGGGTCGCGTCGACGGCGGCGCGCAGGTCGTGGCACTGCCGGCACGCTTCGACGGCGTTAAGCTCGCCGACGGAACCTTTGTGAAGGGCGACGACGTTAAAAAGCAGTTTGAGCATGCGTTTAAGGGCAAGGGCACGTCGCTATGGCTGCCGCCGGAGCTCATGGAGGACGTCTGCGCGACGGGTTCTCCCGCTGAGGCATTTGCTCGCCTGCGCAACGACGACCTGCAGCTTTCGCTCGAAGAGCGGGCTCGTTTGCTCTATGTCGCCATGACGCGTGCGCGAGAGCTGGTCATTCTGGCGATGGATGCCGGCGTGAGCCGTGGCAAGGTGACGGCGCCGACCTTCGACGTCGAGACTGATCTGACCTACGACGTGCTGCGCCGTATTTTGCCGACCGACGCTCTGGACATGCCGCAGCTCGATGCCGACCGCCTGGTGTTCGACAACTCTCAGTCGGGCGACTACGAGCTCATTTCGCTCGCGGACTTTACCTTTGGCGAGCAGGCGTTTGAGGCCAACGCTTCACTGGATGCCGAGGGCAGGCTTGTCCGCGGCGATGCGGAGCCGGAGGGTGCCGGTGCAGATACCCGCGCCGCCGTTCCCGGTCCTGCTGACCCCGAGCCCGATGCGTTTGAGCTCGTGTATCCCCAGGCAGCGGGCGTGCGCATGGGTATCTGTCCGTATCCGGCGCGCGATTCGTACAGCTACTCGTCAATTGCCGCGGCGCTGCATGCCGAGTCCGAGGACCGTGCCGCCGAGGCGCGCGTGCCCATGGACGAGGCCGGCGATGATGCGGAGTCGGATGGTTCCGAGATGACGGATGCAGACGTGGCCGCCGTTGAGCCTACCGGCAACCCCATGGCGCTGGGCTCGGCGTTCCATGCCGCCTGCCAGTGGCTGATCGAGATGGGTGCCGGTGAGCTGCCCGCCGCGCGTGCCGATGCACTGGCGCGCCTGTGGCGCTTGACGCCTGAGCAGTGCGAACGCTTCGACGTTGCCCTGGACCGCTGGCTCAAGTCGGCTGTTCGTGCCGACCTGCTTGCGTGGCCGTGCGTTCGCGCCGAGGTGCCGTTCTTTTCGCTGGGCTGCGAGGACGAGGACATCGCTCGCTACGGTGCATATGCCGAGGGCGCCATCGACGCTTTGGCGACGAACCCGGCGGATTCGTCACGCGCACTGGTCATCGATTACAAGACGGGCGGCACACCGGACGAGACGCCGGAACAGCTGCAGGAGAAGCACGCCCTGCAGGCGCGCGTCTACGCCGATGTTCTGCACAAGGCGGGCTTTGAGGCCGTGACCGTCAAGTTCGTCCGCGTGGAGCAGCCGGATCCAACCATCTTCGTCGAACCCGCCGAACCTCAAGTAGTCACCTACAATCTCTAGCCCTCAGATAACTTGCGGTGGAATAGTTCCTGTATTGTGGCCCAGATGGCCCAAGTGGGAACTATTTCACCGCAACTGCAAGAGGAGCCGTGTGGGTTTGGCTAGGTTCGGGTGCTGTCCGTGCCGTGGGGTAAAATCGTTCAGTCAGAACACGAACCCGCATCGGAGCTCATCACATGGCATTCGTCCATCTGCACAATCACACTGTTTTCTCCATGCTTGACGGCGCAACCCGTATCCAGGATATGGTCAACCGTGCCGTTGAGCTTGGCATGCCCGCCGTGGCCATTACCGACCACGGCTACATGTACGGCGTACCCGACCTGGCGCTGGCCTGCGACGCCGTCAATCACAACACGCCCGAGTACAAGACGTGGAGCCACGACAAGGCCTTCTTGGAAAAGGACCGCCGCGACGAGCTGGTGGAGCCCGATCCCGAGTCCAGCCCGCGCGAGCATGCCCAGTACGTCAAAGACATGGCCATGTGGGACGAGAAGGGCAACATCGACGAGCTCAAGCCGCCCCTGGTCATCAAACCCATTTTTGGCTGCGAGGTCTACTTTACGCCGGACGAGACGCTCGCCCGCGACCACAAGCCCGAGCTCTACCACATGATCCTTCTGGCCAAGGACCAGGAGGGCTACGTCAACCTGATGCAGACGGTCTCCGAGGCCGCTGTGCAGGGCTTTTACTATAAGCCCCGCGTGACGCTCGACAACCTGCGCCGTCACGCCAAGGGCATGATCTGCACGAGCGCCTGCATCGCGGGTATCATTCCCAAATACATCGACCGCGGTGACATGGAAGGCGCCATCAAGTGGGCCGAGACCTTCCGCGACACCTTCGACCCCGGCGACTTCTATATCGAGATTCAGGAACACGGCATCACCACCGACAACGGCCTGACCGACGAGCAGATGGACCGCACGCTCATCGACATCGCCAAACAGGTGGGCGTCAAGGTCATCGCCACCAACGACTTCCACTACCTGCGCCGCGAGGATGCGCCCGTGCAGGACGTCATCATGTGCATTGGCATGAACGCCAAGGTCGATGACCCCAACCGCATGCGCATGACCGGCTCGGAGTTTTACATGAAGACCGAGGAGGAGATGCGGGCGATGTTCCCGTATTGCCCCGAGGCCTGCGACAACACGCTCGAGATCGCCGACAAGTGCTACGTTGAGCTGGACTGGGACTCCATCATTCTGCCGCGCTTCCCGTTGCTCGATCCTGGCGAGACGCACGAGAGCCAGTTCCGCCGCGAGTGCGAGAAGGGCCTGCGCCAGCACTATGGTGACGACTGGGCCACGCGCGAGATCGGTGGCGTCAACATCAAAGAGCGCTTTGAGTACGAATACAAGGTCATCTGCGACAAGGGCTTTGCCGCCTACTTCCTGATCGTTGCCGAGTACGTGCAATGGGCCAAGGACAACGGTATCGGCGTCGGCCCCGGCCGTGGTTCGGCTGCCGGCGCTATCGTCGCCTACGCCATGAACATCACCGCGTTCGACCCGCTCGAGAACGGCCTGATGTTCGAGAGGTTCCTGTCCCCGCAGCGTACCGAGATGCCCGATATCGATATGGACTTCGACGATGAGCGGCGCCTCGAGGTCGTGGAGCACGTTCGCCAGCTCTATGGCCCCGAGAAGGTCACCCACGTCATCACCTACTCGACCATCAAGGCCAAGCAGGCCATCAACGACGCCGCGCGCGTTCTGGATTACCCGGTCTACATGGGCCAGCGCCTGTCCAAGATGGTCTCGAGCGACCCCAAGGTCAAGCTCAAGCAGGTGCTCGAAAAGCAACCCGGCAAAGAGGATCTGTTTAACCCCGACTTTGCCGAGGCCTATAAAAAGGATGACGACGCCCGCCGCATCATCGACACGGCGCTCTCGATCGAGGGCCTCACCCGTGGCGAGGGCGTGCACGCGTGCGCCGTTCTGATCTGCCGCGATCCCGTCAACGAGCACGTACCCACCAAGCTCGATACCAAGGGCGGCGTCGAGATTACCCAGTACGAGGGTCATACCGTTGCCGACATGGGCCTGCTCAAGATGGACTTCCTGGGCCTGCGCACGCTGACGGTTATCTCTAAGGCCAAAGCCAACATCAAAAAGAACTTCGGCATCGACATCAAAGAGGAAGAGATTCCCTTTGACGATCCCGAGATCTTTAAGCTCATGGGCTCCGGCCACACCGCCGGCGTCTTCCAGGTCGAGTCCGCCGGCATGACGGCCACGATCAAGAACATGAAGCCCACCGAGTACAAGCACGTCGTGGCATTGATCGCCCTGTACCGCCCGGGCCCGCTGGGTGCCGGCATGGTTTCGTCCTACATCAACCGTATGAACGGCAAGGAGCCGGCCGTCTCCTATGACGACCGTCTGGACGACATCCTGGGCGAAACCTACGGCACCATGGTCTACCAGGAGCAGGTTATGCTCATCTCCGTCGAGATGTGCGGCTTCTCCAAGGGCGAATCGGACTCGCGTATCCGTAAACCCGTGGCTAAGAAAAAGATTAAGCTGCTCACGTCGACGGTGCTGCACTGGGAGGATGGCTCGGACGAGACCACCTACGACCACTGGATGAACGGCGCTATCAAGAACAACTACACGCGCGAGGTCGCCCAGAAGATTTGGGACGATGTCCTTGAGTTCGCGTCCTACGCCTTCAACAAGTCGCACTCCGCCGGTTACGCCATCCTGGTTATGCAGACGGCATGGCTCAAGGCGCACTATCCGCATGAGTACATGGCGGCCGTTCTGACGTCCTATACGGGCAAGACCGATAAGATCGTGCACTACGTCTCGGCGTGCCGTCACGACGGCATCCCCGTGCTGTCGCCAGATGTCAACGAGTCCGGTACCGAGTTCACGGCTACCAAGGAGGGCGTGCGCTTTGGTCTGGCCGGTATCCGCGGCGTGGGCACCGGCGTGGCGCAGGCGATTATCGCCGAGCGCGAGGCGGGCGGCCCATTTAAGACGCTGCACGACTTTGTCGAGCGCGTGGACTCGAGCCAGGCCAACCGTCGCGTGATCGAATCGCTGATCAAGGCAGGCGCCTTCGACTCCACGGGGTATCCGCGTCGCCAGATGATGCACTTTGTGGACAAGAACAACCCCGAGAACATCATCGATGCCGCGGTAAAGCGCCAGAAGGACCGCGCGAGCGGCCAGACGTCGTTCTTCGATATGTTTGGCGACGTTGAGGGCTCGGGCTTTGAGGTGAGCGTGCCCGATCCGGATGGCCAGGAATGGGACCGCCACCTTAAGCTGAGCCAGGAGAAGGAGGTTCTGGGCATCTACGTCTCGGACCACCCGCTGCGTCCGTTTGAGTATGCACTAGCCAAGGCGCGCGACTTCTCGTTCTCGCAGATCGACACCGGATACGAGGTGCAAAACCCCACGGGCGGCACCATCAACCAGGAGATTCCCGAGGGCAAGGCGCTGTGGTGGGCCGGCATGGTCTCGAGCGTGTCCAAGCGCGTGACCAAAAACGGCGACCCCATGGGCATCGTGCAGCTCGAAGACATGGAAGGCGAGGCCACGGTTGTGGTGTTCCCCAAGACCTACAAGGAGGCCGAGGGGTATCTGTACGGCGAGGTCGATCCCGAGACCGGCG
>CAUADW010000095.1 GCA_958427895.1 uncultured Collinsella sp. | reverse complement strand
GGGGGAGTGATGGTATGACGCTACTGTATTTCCTTACCCTGTTTCCGCTGGTACCGGCGCTGGGCATGCTGCTCGCGCGCGGTGACCGCGCCCGCGATGCGGTGGGGCTCGTAGGCTCCGGCATTATTATGGCGGTGACAGTTGTAGTCGCCGTCATGTTTTTTGGCACGGGTCCGCAGAGCTTTGAGGTTGCCCCCGGCACCTCGCATGTGCTCTCGATCATCAGCTCCGTCATCGACGTCATTCTGTGCGCCGTCATCCTGTACAACGCGTACAAATATAGGAACGCGCTCACCACGGTGCTCGGCATAGTCCAGCTGGTGGGCTCGCTCGCCTTTGCAGCCATGACGCTGCCCGCGGCCGAAGCCGTCACGGCGACGCCGCTCTACCTGGACTACATGAGTGTGATCATGGTCCTCGCCGTCGGTATCGTCGGCAGCCTAATCTGCGTGTATGCCTTGGGTTATATGAAGGACTTCCAGGCCCATGACGAGCACGAGGCCGCGCTGCGCGGGCAGACCGTGCCCGATCGTCGCCCGCAGTTCCTGGCGCTTATGTTCCTGTTCCTCTCGGCCATGTTCGTCATCGTGACGAGCGACAACCTTGAGTGGCTGTTCTGCGGCTGGGAAATCACCACCGTGTGCTCGTTCCTTATGATTGGCTACACGCGCACGCCCGAGGCCATCAAGAACGCCTTCACCCAGATCATCCTCAACATGCTGGGCGGCATCGCGTTTTTGGCAGGACTCATGTATCTGCACGTTAACGGCATGCCGCTGACCATCTCGGGCATGGTCGAGCTTGCCGGCGCCGGAACCGCGCAATCCGCGCTGCTGGTGATGCCGGTCGTCCTGCTGTCGCTCGCCGCACTCACCAAGGCCGCACAGATGCCGTTCCACACGTGGCTGTTGGGTGCCATGGTTGCCCCCACTCCCACGAGCGCCCTGCTGCACTCGTCAACCATGGTCAAGGCCGGCGTGTTCCTGATGGTCAAGCTGAGCCCGCTCTATGCCATCTATCCCGTGACGGGCTTTATGGTCACGAGTGTGGGTGCCATCACGTTTTTGCTCGCTGCCCTCATGGCCATCTCGCAGAGCAACGCCAAGCGCGTGCTCGCATACTCTACCATTTCCAACTTGGGCCTCATCAGTGCCTGCCTGGGTGTCGGCGCGCCCGAGGCTGTGTGGGCCGCTATCTTCCTGATCCTGTTCCATACGGTGGCAAAGTCGCTGCTGTTCCTGTGCGTGGGCACGGCCGAGCATCATATCGGCAGCCGCAATATCGAGGACATGGACGGTATGTTCAGCCGCATGCCGCACCTGACGCGTCTGATGATGCTGGGCATCATGGGCATGTTCGTGGCGCCGTTTGGCATGCTCGTGTCCAAGTGGGGCGCCCTGGTGGCGTTCGCGCAGACCGGCAACGTGCTCATGATCATGGTGCTTGCCTTTGGCTCGGCCGCGACGTTCTTCTTCTGGGGTAAATGGCTTGCCAAGCTTTCGGGCGTCGATCCCACGGCTCAAAACGTGGAGGTCAATGTCCATAAGACCGAATGGATGGCGCTCAACACCATCGCCGCGCTGCTGATTCTGTGCTGCGTGGCGTTCCCGGTTATCTCGAGCGGCCTGGTGTCGCCTTACTTGGCCATGGTGTTTGGCCGCGTGCCGTACGTTATCGGCAAGGACGCCATGTATCTGATGGTGGTTATCGTGGCTTTTATCGCCGTGGTGCTGCTGACATCGTTCCGCGTGAGCAATAAACCGCACGTCAACGTGTACCTTTCGGGCGTGGGAACCGACAAATATCGCCATTTCCGCGGCTCGATGGGACACGAGGTGAAGGCCGAAAAGCGCAATTGGTACTCGGAGGACGCCCTTGGCGAGAGGCGTATTAGCCCCGTGGGTAGCGTCGTGTGCTGCAGCATTATCTTGTTTGCGCTGCTGTGTTGCGCGTGGATTGGGCCCGAGCGACTTGCCATGAGCGCGCCCTCGGTGCTGCGCGGCAAGTATTTCGAAGGCTCGGGCGTCGTGGGCATATTTATTGGTACCGTGGCGTTTGCCCTGATCGCGCCGATTGTGGGCGGCCTGATCGACGGTCTTGACCGTAAGCTTTCGGCCCGCATGCAGGGCCGTGTGGGCCCGCGCCTGCTGCAGCCTTTCTACGACGTTTCCAAGCTGCTGCGCAAAGCCCCCGCCAGCGTAAACACCATGGACGATACCTACATGGCGTGCGCGCTCATCTTCACCGTCGTGGGCGGCGGCATCTTTGTGTCGGGTTCCAACACGCTGCTGTGCGCCTTTATGGTTACGCTCGCCGCGATCTTTGTGGTGCTGGCGTCCGCCTCGACGCAAAGTCCGTTTGCCCAGGTTGGCGCCGATCGTGAGTTGCTGCAGGTTATGAGTTACGAGCCCGCCGTTCTGCTGATGAGCGTGGGCCTGTACCTTGCCACCGACAGCTTCGATTCCATCGCCGTGACGGGGCAGTCGGCCCCCATCATCGTGTACAGCGCGCCCATTTTCTTCGCGCTGCTCGCGGTGCTTACCATCAAGCTGCGCAAGTCGCCGTTTGACCTTTCGTACTCGCATCACGCGCATCAGGAGATCGTCCAGGGCGTCGCCACCGAGATGAGCGGCGGCACGCTGGCCAAGATGACCCTTATGCA
Source organism: uncultured Collinsella sp. (assembly GCA_958427895.1). Taxonomy (GTDB): domain Bacteria; phylum Actinomycetota; class Coriobacteriia; order Coriobacteriales; family Coriobacteriaceae; genus Collinsella. The sequence goes on along the minus strand of CAUADW010000095.1, from coordinate 2,705 downwards.
CTGGTGCGAGACCGTGCTGTTTTTGATGTGGGTGGGCATGTTCTTTGTTTGGGACAACCCGGTGAGCTGGGTGGTCGCCATGGTCGTGATGGCTGCGACGTATTTTGTCGAGGTACTGATCGACAACACCTTCGCACGCAGCACCTGGCGCAGCTGCTTTAAGCTCGGATGGGGCGTGGCGCTGGTGTTTGGCCTGCTCAACCTTATGCCCATCCTCGTCGACGTGTTTATTTAGGAGGCGGCATCCATGGATCATAAAATGTCGCGCTCGCCGTGGGTTATTCATTACGACGGCTCGAGCTGCAACGGATGCGATATCGAGGTGCTGGCCTCGCTTACCCCACTGTTTGATGCGGAGCGTTTTGGTGTGGTCAACACCGGCAACCCCAAGCATGCGGATATCTTTTTGGTGACGGGGTCGGTCAATGCCCAGAACCTGCCCGTCGTGCGCCAGATCTACAACCAGATGCTCGAGCCCAAGTGCGTGGTGGCGTGCGGCATCTGCGCGTGCTCGGGCGGCGTGTTCCGCGATGCCTACAACGTGATTGGCGGCGTGGACCGCGCGATTCCCGTGGACGTGTATGCGCCTGGGTGCGCCATTCGTCCCGAGACCGTGATCGATGCCATCGTGGAGGCGTGCGGCATCCTGGACCAGAAGGAGGCCGTGATGCGTGCCGGCGGTGACCCGCTTACCGTGGGCGGCGCCGCAACCTGGGACGGTGGCGTTGAGCTGGGCGAGGACGGGTTTGTGGCTGTTGCGGAGGCCGGCGGCACGGCCGCTGGGACGCCCGCTGCGCCCGTCGCTGGCGACGCACCTGCTGAGACGCCCGTCGCTGCAAAGGAGGCCGAGTAATGCAAAAGGCTATCTATACCACCGTCGGGCTCGATGAGCTCCTGCCGCATGTGCAGGCGCTCAAGGGCGTCGGCGCGCGCTTTGTGCAAATGCATGCCGAGCGCTGTGTGGACGACGGATCGTATCGCCTGGTCTATACGTTTATCAACGTCCGCGCTGCGCAAGAGCAGATCGCGCGGGACGGAAACTATGCGATTGAGAATTTGGTGGTTGAGGGCATCGACCAGTACCAGGAGATTCCGTCCATCAGCTCGTACTATCCGGCGGTATTCCCGTTTGAAAACGAGGCGCACGACCTGTTTGGTCTTGCCATCACCGATATGCAGATTGACTTTAAGGGCTTTTTCTACCAGGTCTCGACTGCCGAGCCCATGAGCGTTATCACGCCCGAGGTGAAGGCCGCGCGCGAGAAAGCCATGAAGGTCCGCGCGGCTGCCGAGGCCAAGGCGCGCAAAGCCGCGGCCGAAAAGGCCGCCGCTGCCGCGGCCACTGCGGGGGAGGGCGTTGCGGGCGCCGGCGACGCCGCGGGCGCCGCTGCTCAGCCCGCTGCGGCTATCGGCTCCGATGCTCAGCACGATGAAGCTGCTGCGAAGGCCGCGCTCAAGGCTGCCGAGATGGAGGCAAAGCTCGCTGCCATGGATCCCGAGAAAGCGGCCAAGGTCCGCGCGGCGCTTGCCGCCAAGGCCGCCCGCGACAAGCAGAAAAAGGAGGCGTAAGGTCCATGGCACATCGCTCCGTTATTCCGTTTGGCCCGCAGCACCCGGTGCTGCCCGAGCCGCTTCATCTGGACCTGGTAATCGAGGACGACCGCGTCATCGAGGCGATTCCGCAGATCGGCTTTGTGCACCGCGGGCTCGAGAAGCTCACCGAAAAGCGCGACATGCATCAGTTTGGCTACATCGCCGAGCGCATCTGCGGCATCTGCGCCGTGGGTCACAGCTGCGGCTATGCCAGCGCCTGTGAGCGCATGCTCGGCATCGAGGTGCCCGGCCGCGTGCAGTATATCCGCACCATTTTGCACGAGCTTTCGCGCATCCACTCACATCTGCTGTGGCTGGGCCTGCTCGCCGACGCCTTTGGCTTCGAGGCGCTGTTCTATCGGTCGTGGACCCTGCGCGAGCAGATTCTCAAGATCTTTGAGAGCACGTGCGGTGGCCGCGTGATTCTGTCGATTAACGAGATCGGCGGCCTTAAGCACGATATCGAGGACTCCGAGCTGGCGGGTATTGTCCAGACGCTCGATGCCATGCGTCCTGACTACGAGGCCCTGGTGCATACGTTTTTGGACGACAATAGCTGCGGCGAGCGCTTGCATGGCGTGGGCGTGATCAGCAAGAAAGATGCGCTGGAGCTTTCGATGGTCGGCCCGTTCGGTCGTGCCTCGGGCGTGGATTACGACGTGCGCATGTTTGGCGACGGTGCCTATGCGGATCTGGCCGCGTTTGAGCCTATTGTTGCTAGCGATGGCGACTGCTATGCCCGCTGCCAGGTGCGTTGTGCCGAGGTCACGCAGGCCATGGACATCATCAAGGAGCTTGTGGGCAAGATTCCGCACGACGGAATCGGCGGGCGCACCAAGCTTACGCCGGCCGACGGCGCGCGTGGCGAGGTTGTGATTGAGCAGCCGCGCGGCGAGGCGTATTACTATGTGCGCGGCAATGGCACCAAGAACCTGGACCGTTTTCGCGTGCGCACGCCGACGTCGCAGAACCTGGCGGGTCTGACGCATGCACTGCAGGGCGTGCTCCTTGCCAACGTGCCCATGATTATCCTGACCATCGACCCCTGCATTAGCTGCACGGAAAGGTAGGCGCGGCATGAGTTTACTGACATTTGCCAAGACGGCCTTGGG
>CAUADW010000094.1 GCA_958427895.1 uncultured Collinsella sp. | reverse complement strand
CCACCGGCGAGCTGCCGCCGCAGACGCATGACTACTCGGTCTACAAGGATCCGGGCAACATCGGTACGTTCAAGTTCGTCATGATCCGTAAGCTTCTGGCGCCCGAAAGCGACGTGGAGCCGAGCGAGCGTACGGCCATCACGCTCAAGTACATCATCCGCCGCGCCGCCGGCACGCCTGCGCGCTGGTATGGCCTGGAGAACTCCAACGTGAGCTTTGAGTATGTGCCGCTGTTCACCAAGTTTAAGGCTGTGAGCAAGATGCAGCGCCTGGCTCCCAACGAGCGGCCGTAGACGTCGGCGGCTACACGGAGTTGGTTTTTGATGGATAAGCATGAGGCCGGGGAGGTAAACATGGATACAAAGGCGCTCGATGGCCGTGAGGCGGTGGTCGAAATGATGCGTGAGGCGCGTGTCGACGCCGCCGAAGATCGGTTCTTTACGAATCGGGCCAACATGGACATGGCCGATCGCGTAATTTCGATCGTGGCACTGGTATTTGGAGCGGTGTGCGTGTGTGCCCTGCTCGCGCACGTGCTGTTTGTCTAGCGACTGCCGGTCGTAGAAGGCTTTACACTTAGAACCACCACGAGGGAAAACCACCACAAAGGTGCCTGTCCCCTTTGTGGTGGTTTTTTGTTTTTGAGGGAGGGGTACGGTGTCTATGGACGTCCGTGCGGACGGCGATATCGCCGATAACTTTTGGTGGCGGCGCACAACGCTGACGCGCCGCACTCCTCTGTATGACGCCTGCGTATCGGTGGGGCTGCTGGTCGCGGCGACGATTGTGGGCGCGCTGCTCGACCATCCGGGTCTCGCGCCGAGCATCATGATCGTCTATGTGTTCGCCGTTCAGCTGTGCGCATTCTTTACCTGGAGTCGCCTGTATTGCTTGCTGAGCTCGGCTGCCGCCGTGGCGCTCTACAACTTCTTGTTTGTCGGCCCACGCTACTCGCTGTCGTTTATCGACCGCGTCTATCCCGGCATGTTCTTCATCATGTTTGTGGTCTCGCTTGTGTCGAGCTCGATTGCGTTGGCCCTGCGCCGTGCCCTGGCGCAGGCTGCCGCCAGTGACCGTCGCACGCATATGGTGCTCGAGACCAACCGCATGCTGCAGCGGTGTGCCGACCAGCAGCAAATTATCCATGCCATGGCAACGCAGCTGGCGCGTCTTTCGGGCTGTCCGGTCGTGTGGTACAGCGCCGACGCCGACGATGATGACCTGCTGCCGCGTGCGACGTACACGGCCGTGGGTGACGCCGCGCCGGTGCACGAACTGGCGCCGCAGATGCCGCCGCGGCTCTCGGCGTCCGCCTATGTGGGAACGCCGCTCGATGCCACCTATGGCGGCTCGGCGTTCTACGGCATATACCTGACGGTGCGTTCGGGCGACACTATGGTGCGCACGGGCGATCCCGCCTCGGTGGTGGGGGTGCTGGCTATCGTTGCCGAGCCCGACGTGCTGACGCACGAGGAGCGGACACTTGCCGATGCCATCGTGAGCGAAGGCGAGCTGGCGCTCGATCGCGCTCGCGCCATGGAGGCCCGCGAGGAGGCGGCGGTGCTCGCCAAAAACGAGCAGCTGCGCGCCAACCTGCTGCGCTCCATCTCGCACGACCTGCGCACGCCGCTCACCAGTATTTCGGGCAATGCCGACGTACTGCTCGACCAGGGCTCGACCGGCACGGCCGTGCTCGATAGCCAGACGCGCCGCGGCATGCTCCTGTCCATTCGCTCGGATGCGCTGTGGCTCAACGCCACCGTCGAGAATCTGCTCGCCATCACCAAGCTCGAGGGTGGCGGTATGCGCCTGTCGACCACGCTCGAGCTCATGGACGATATCGTCGAGGAGGCGCTGCGCCACGTGAACCCTGCCGTGCGCGAGCACGACCTTAAGGTGGTGGCGTGCGATGAGCCGGCGCTCGTCAACGTCGATGCGCGCCTGATGGTGCAGCTGGTGGTCAATCTGGTGAACAACGCCATCACCTATACGCCCGCAGGCTCGCATATCATGATTTCGATTAGCGTCGACGATGGACGCGTGGCGTGCTCGGTGGCCGATGATGGTCCGGGCATCGCACCCGAGGACCGTGAGCGCATCTTTGAGTCGTTCTATACCGCCAACCATGGTCTGGCCGACAGCCATCGCAGCGTTGGCCTGGGTCTTTCGCTCTGCCGTTCCATTGCGTTGGCGCATGGCGGTAGCATAGAGGTTGCCGCGGCGGACCCGCACGGTTCGGTCTTTACGATTGAACTTCCCGCCGCCGACGTTTCGTTTGATAAGGAGTAGCGCTGTGCCGAACTCTGCTGTAAAACCGCTCATCTTGGTCGTTGAGGACGACCCCGCTGTTCGCAACCTTATCGTTGCTGCGCTCGAGGCACACGGCTTGCGCCATATGGCTGTGGAGACCGCCCATGCCGCCATCGCCGCTGCCTCATCGCAGGCACCGAGCATTGTGCTGCTCGATCTGGGCCTGCCCGATATGGACGGCGTCAAGGTGGTGGAGTCGGTGCGCGCATGGTCGGGCATGCCGATCATTGTGGTCTCGGCGCGCAGCGAGGATGCGGACAAAATTCGCGCACTCGATGCTGGCGCCGACGACTACCTGACCAAGCCGTTTTCGGTCGAGGAGCTGCTCGCGCGCATTCGCACGACGCTCAGGCGCCTCTCGTATGCGCAAACGGGCGGCGTTGCCTCCGAGGGCTCGTTCGATACCGGTGAGCTGCATATCGATTTTGATGCCGGCATCGCCACGATGGATGGCGAGGAGCTGCATCTGACGCCGATCGAGTACAAGCTCCTGTGCCTGCTGGCGCATAACGCCGACAAGGTGCTGACGCACCAGTTTATCCTGCACGAGATTTGGGGCACGGCAACCAAGAGCGACCTGGCGAGCCTGCGTGTCTTTATGGGCACGCTGCGCAAGAAGATTGAGTCCGACCCCGCGCATCCGCGCTATATCCAGACGCATGTGGGTATCGGTTACCGATTGGTCACCCAAGGCTAGATCGCCAACCACCATCCCACTATGAGTTGCGGTGAAATACGGTCTAAATTTGCCTAATTCCAGGCAAAACAGTCCGTATACCACCGCAACTTTGTTATTTGCCCTTGGGCTTGCTGGCGTAGAGCTTCTTCTTTTTGGGCTTACCTGAGCAGGCGGGCTTGCCGTCGCCGCGCGGCCCTCGGTCGCCGGCCTGCGCGTGCGCGGACACTGCTGCGCGAGGCTTGTGGGCTTCGGGGCTGCGCAGCTCCTCGGTTCGCTCTGCAATCTCCTCGGCGCTAAAGCCGACCTCGGCCATGGCGTCCTCGATGGGCAGGCGGCGCACGATATAGCAATGGTGCACCTTCTGGTTGCGCGCGAAATCCTCGGGAATAGTCTGCGCCGTAATGTCCTCCAGCACGACGCCCGCGCGCGCGAGCTTGCGCGTCTCGGGGCGGAAGCCACGCAGGTTGCAGCTAAAGATGGCGTGGCCGCCCTGTGCGAGCAGGCGAGATACGCCGGCCAAAAGCTCAACATGGTCGCGCTGAACATCCCAGGTGCGGCGGCCCATCTTGGATGAGTTCGAAAACGTGGGCGGGTCGACAAAAATCAGGTCCCAGCGGTTGCGCGTCTGGCGCTGGTCACGAATCCAGGCGAGCACGTCATCGCGCACAAAGTGATGCTGCGGGCCAACAAAGCCGTTCTGGCGCATATTGCGCTCGGCCCAGTCCAGGTAGGTGTTGGAAAGGTCGACTGTCACGGTTTCCTCGACGCCGCCGTCGGCCGCATAGCAGGTGGCGGTGCCGGTGTAGGCGAACAGGTTGAGGAAGCGGCGCGCCTGTTTGGCGTGCTCGCGCACCAGGTTGCGGGTGACGCGATGATCCAGGAAGATGCCCACATCCAAATAGTCGTCAAAGTTGACGGCAAAGGTAAGGCCGCCCTCTTCGATGAGCGGCAGACGACGGCGCGCGATGTTGGCGCGCTCGCCCGAGCCACCCTTGCCGGCGCCCTGTTTGCCGTACTGCGAGCCGCCGCGCGAACGCATGCGGGCCTTGGCGTGCACGTGCTCGGCCGGAACATCAAGAATACGCGGCGCGATGGCCAAGATGTCGAGCATGCGGGCCTGGGCAAGCGCGGGGTCGATGGTCTTGGGTGCGGCGTATTCGGCAATGACGAGCCAGCGGCCCGGCGTCTGCGGGCAGCCCTCGTACAGGTCGATGGCGGCGGAGTAGTCGGGCAGGTCGGCATCGTAGACGCGGTAGCAGCTCACGCCCTCGCGCTTGGCCCACTTGCGGCGCAGGCGGGCATTCTTGCGCAGGCGGTTGGCGAACTGCTCAGACTCGGGAATGAGCACGGGCAGCGGCTTGCCGTCGCCCAGGTCGAGCGTGGCGGCAGGTTCGGGCGTGGGAGTATCGGCGGCTTCGTCATGTGCGTCTGCGGTCTGTTCCTCGGCATCTGCGCTGATCGCTGCTTCAAATGCCGCGGCGGCGTGGTCGAGCGAGGGCCAAATCTCAATAGCCGCCTCCTCGTTGTTGGGCATGACGGCGATCGAGCGCTTGGGCTCGGCGTGGAGCGCGCGGGCCAGCAATCCGTCGCGGGTGAGCGCGGCGACCGGCGCCGAAGCGAGCTCGGGGGCGCGGCGCAGCTCGCCGATGAGCGTCATGGCATCGTGCATGAGTGAAAGCGGTGTCTCGGTCGTATCCGCGACGAGGGCGGCACCGGCGACAGTGCCCGCGTGGTCCAGCACGGTGGCGGACTTAGCGGCGCAAAAATCGACAAAGCGCTTGTAGCCGGCACACTTGACCATGCGCTCGGCGGTCTTGCGGGCGGTGGGGTCAATGTCCATGGCCACGATGCGCGCCTGGCGCTCGCGCGCTGCCGCCTCGCGCTCGCGCGCCTCGGCAAGCAGCTGCTCCCACAGAGCGGCGTCGTGTAGCTGCCAGCCCTCAAAGCCCCAGCGCTCGCGTGCGGCGCCCGGGGCGCGGTCGGTCAGAATGTTCACGGCTTCCAGCAACAGGCCGCCGCCGGCGCACGAGGCATCGATTAGCGTGGGAAGGGCTTCATTCTCGTAATCGTCGGCCGTCAACTCGTGCTCGCACAGTGCGGTCCAGCCGACCTGCGCCAGCACCAGGGCGGCGTAGTCGGGGCGCAACACGTGCGCACCCTCGCCGGCACGGGTCGCCGCGGGCGGCAGGCGCTTGAACAGTGGGTCGCCCGAAAGGTCCAGGCTGATGCTCGCGCGGCGCTGGCGCAGCGAAAGCAACAGGTGAACGTCGGGATCGGCAGCGTCGACATCGGCGCGACGGCCCGTGGTCTCGGCCAGACGGTCGCACAGCGCGTCCTTGGCGCGCAGGGCCGAGAAGCGCGTGTTGCGCAGCTGCTCGG
>CAUADW010000093.1 GCA_958427895.1 uncultured Collinsella sp. | reverse complement strand
TAATATGGGGAACCGCCCCATTTTTCAACACCTTTCCCCACCCCTTCCCCCACCCCGCCCCACCACTCCACGCCTAATATGCTGTAAAACACCCCCGAGCATATGTTCGAAAACACAATATGTTGTGTTTGCAGCAAAGACGGGATGCCACCTGTAGAACCACGCCCGCGAACCTCAACCTTCAAGTTGACCTTGAGGCGATTTTTACGTCCCTTTACACGCCGTTCACATCGCCCCCAAACTCCCCCACCCACGACGCACACGGCCCACCGCCGCGTCGGTGTCTGGCGAAAAATGGGACGGGCCCCAGATTGCCCATGCGCGCAAAAGTGCGTATCGGCAATCTGGGGCCCGTCCCCTTTAATAATTATAAATATGCAGGTCAGCGAGGTGCTAGCGATGTGCCAGCGGATGCGCCGCCAGATAGACCTCGGTCAGTTGCGTGCGGTCGACATGTGTGTAGACCTGCGTGGTCGAAATATCGGCATGGCCCAAAATCTCCTGCAGCACACGCAAGTCGGCACCGCCCGCGAGCATGTGGGTGGCAAAGGAGTGGCGCAAGGTATGGGGATGGAGCCCCACCAGCCCCACCTGGCGCCCATACCGCTCGCATATCGCATGCACAGCCTGGCGCGACAGGCGACGTCCGTTCTTATTTAAAAAGACCGCCAAGGTCTCCGTCCCGTGAGCATGGGCGGCCAGGAGAGTGCGCCCGTCACCTAGATAGTGTGTCAGGGCACGCGCCGCGCTTCCCACCAACGGGGCCAGACGCTCCTTGGAGCCCTTACCGCGCACCAGGACAAACCCGTCATCGATATGGATATCGCCCACATCGAGCCCAACCAGCTCACTCACGCGCAAGCCGCAACCGTAAAGCACTTCCAAGATGGCATGATCGCGCAGTCCCATCTCGCCCTCGGGAAAGTCTTGATCGAGCAGCGCCGAGACATCCTCCACCGAAAGGTATTCCGGCAGGCGATCTGCCTTTTTGGGCAGGCGCAACGCCGCCGTCGGGTTTTGGGCCACGGCCCCATCGCGCACCAAAAAGGCATGCAGACCCTTCACGGCAGCAAGCGCGCGCTCCACCGAGGCGTCGGAATAGCCTCCGTCGCGGCGATCGGCAACAAAGCCCTCCACGACCTGACGGCTCACATCTTCAAACGACGCAATGCCAGCCCGCTCCAGATAGGCGCAGTACGTCGTCAGGTCACGACGGTAGGCCGCAATCGTATTGCGCGCCAAGCCCCGCTCGACCGCGAGGTAATCGAGATACTCCCCCGCCGCCACAGCGAGCGACGAGGGAGTAGCTTCGGTATGTTCCTGGTTCGCCGGCACCCTTAGTCCGTAGCGAGGTTCATGGGCGTCACCTGCAGACGGTCGACACCCTCGTGCTGGCCGATCGAAGCGCGCACGAACTCGCGGAACAGCGGCTGCGGGTTGGTCGGACGGCTCTTGAACTCGGGATGAGCCTGGGTGGCCACATACCACGGATGCACGTCGCGCGGCAGCTCGACCATCTCGACCAGACGCTCGTCGGGCGAAAGACCCGAGATAACCAAGCCGGCGTCCTCGAGCTGGTCGCGAAAGGCGTTGTTGAACTCAAAACGGTGACGGTGACGCTCGTAGACGAGCTCCTCGCCATATGCCTCGCGCGCGAGGGTATCGGCGGCGAGCTTGCACGGATAGGCACCCAGGCGCATGGTGCCGCCCTTCTCGGTCACGTCCTCCTGCGAGCTCATCAGGTCGATGACACTATACGGGCCGTCCGGATCGAACTCGGAAGAGCTGGCGCCGGCAAGGCCGACGACGTTGCGGGCGAACTCGCACACGGCAACCTGCATACCCAGGCAAATGCCCAGATACGGAATCTTGTGCTCGCGGGCAAACTCGGCCGCGAGGATCTTGCCCTCCAGGGCGCGCTTACCAAAGCCGCCAGGGACCAAGATGCCCGAGGCGTCACCCAGGACCTCGGAGACATTCTGCTCGTCGAGGCTCTCGCCATCGACCAGCTGCACGTCAACGTGGCGATCGTAGAACACACCAGCGTGGTGCAGGGCCTCGATAACCGACAGGTAGGCATCGGGCAGCTGCGTATACTTGCCCACGACGGCGATCTTCACCTTGTCGGCGTGCTGGTTGGCATGGTTCTGCTTGCGCAGGAACTCGTTCCACTGACTCATGTCGCGCTCACGCGGGTCCAGACCCAGACGCTCGCAAATGCGCAGGTCAAAGTCCTGCTCGGCGAGCAGCTGCGGAACATCGTAGATGCTCGCGCAGTCCTCGTTGGTAAAAACGCAGTCGGTGTCGACGTCGCAGAAGCTTGCGATCTTGCCGCGGATGGCGTCGTCGATATGGTGGTCGGAGCGCAGAACGATAATATCGGGCTGGATACCAAAGCTGCGGAGCTCCTTAACGGAGTGCTGCGTCGGCTTGGTCTTGACCTCGTGGGCGGCGGCGATATAGGGAACGAGCGACACGTGGATGTAGCAGACGTTCTCGGGGCCGGCCTCCTTGCGATACTGGCGAATGGCCTCGACAAACGGCTGCGACTCGATGTCGCCGATAGTGCCGCCCAACTCAGTGATGACCACGTCGGAGCCGGTCTGCTCCTCAATACGACGGAACTTATCCTTAATGGCGTTCGTGACGTGCGGAATCACCTGCACGGTGCCGCCCAAAAAGTCACCGCGACGTTCACGGGCGATCAGGCTCTTATAGATGGCACCAGTCGTAAAGTTGGAATCGCGGGTCAGGTTCTCGTCAATAAAGCGCTCGTAGTGGCCCAGGTCCAGATCGGACTCGTAGCCGTCCTCGGTCACAAAGACCTCGCCATGCTGGAACGGGCTCATAGTACCGGGGTCGATGTTCAGATACGGGTCGGCCTTTTGCATCGTTACCTTGTAGCCGCGCGACTTGAGCAGACGGCCCAGCGAGGCCGCGGTAATACCCTTGCCCAGAGACGAAACCACGCCGCCGGTCACGAACACATGCTTGGTCATATTGAGTTACCTGCGCTTCCCGTAGAAGTTGTCCATACACATCTTACGGGTCTTCATTGTAATACTCGAGACGCGCGCCGCACGCAATTTTTCTTACGCGCAATCGCATTTCTCCATCTCGAAACAAAACGCCGCCCGGTTGCCCAGGCGGCGTCGTTTCCACTATGTATGTACGCTGTTATCGATCGGCGACTTCGTCCTTGATCAAGTCCTGCACGAGCATACCGGCACGGATGCCCTCTAGATACCATTCGCCACGCTCCGTGAGACAAATACCATTTGCGAGCTGGCCGCCGTCGTCGCTGTAGCGCGAGACGACCTCAATGATGTCTTCGGATTCCAAGCGTTCAATTGCCGCGCGGGCGCGATACGGAGACACCCCCACACGCTCGGCAAGCGTCTTTCGCGAAAAGCCATAAAATCCGCCGTTGTCTTCGGACTGCTGTGCAATCTCCATCAGCACCTGCACCTCGACACGCTTCATATCGTTGACACTCGCACGACCCTTGCCAGCCATGGCAGCCTCCTCAAACCGAGCACGGGCATCACTTGCACCGTGCGCGACCGGCACACCCCATGATGGCCGGCAACATCCATCATGCGGCATCCCCGCAAAAGGATGAAACAATTAAGGTTATTGTATACCGCCCAAATCACTTATAGGCAGGTAAACGGGCTAATTTTAGGTTAAACGGTAGCTTTGTTGATAAAAGGGGCACACCGAATGTATATCCGATGCGCCCCTTTCAGACCAATTTATCCAGGCTTAGCGGTGGAAGAAGCCACGGCGCTCGAACTTGGGCTCGCAGCACACGTTGATGCCCAGCTTGCGCAGCACCGTCTCGTCCGTCGGCGAGATGATCACGCTAAAGAAGGCATCGCAGCCACGCAGCTGCTCCAGGCCCGAAAGGACGCGGGCCGCCGTCTCGCTCGTTGCCGAGGTGATCGAGAGCGCCATAAGCGTCTCGTCGGTGTGCAGGCGCGGGTTCTTGCTACCCAGGAAATGCGTCTTGAGCTTGCTGATAGGCTCGATCGCCTCATCGCTGATGACCTCGAGCTCAAGGTCAACGCCCGAGACATGCTTAAGTGCATTCATGATGAGCGAGCTCGCGGCGCCCAGGCGCGTGGAAGTCTTGCCGGTCACCACGGAGCCGTCGGGCATGACCATGGCGCCTACGGGGCCACCCGTCAGCTGCTCCCTGGTAAGGGCGGCCGAGCGTGCCGGCGAGTAATTCTTGTCGATACCGGCCTTCTTCATAATAATCTTGAGACGGTCGACTTGCTCATCGCCCACGCCGGTACGGCGCACATTTTCGACCGCGGTAAAGTAGCGGCGGACGATCTCCATCTTGGAAGCGTCGCGGCAGGCATCGTCATCGGTAATGGCAAAACCGACCATATTAACGCCCATGTCCGTGGGGCTCTGGTAGGGGCTCTTGCCCAGGATCTTTTCCATCAGAGCACGGACCACCGGGAAAGCCTCGACGTCACGGTTGTAGTTGACCGTGGTCTTGTTGTAGGCCTCCAAGTGGAAGGAGTCGATGATATTGGCATCGTCGAGATCGGCCGTGGCGGCCTCATAGGCGATGTTGACCGGATGCGTGAGGGGCAGATTCCAGACCGGGAAAGTCTCGAACTTGGCGTAGCCGGCGGCGGTGCCGTGCTTGTGCTCGTGATAGAGCTGAGACAGGCAGGTGGCGAGCTTGCCCGAGCCAGGGCCGGGAGCGGTGACCACAACGAGCGGACGAGTGGTCTCGACAAACTCGTTCTTGCCATAGCCGTCGTCGGACACGATCAGGTCGACGTCGTGCGGATAGCCCTCGATGGGATAGTGCAGCTTGGCAGGAATGCCGAGCGCGTTCAGGCGATTGCGGAACACATCGGCGGCGGGCTGGCCGGCGTACTGGGTGATAACCACGGCCGCGACAGCAAAACCGTTGCCGCGGAACAGGTCGACCAGGCGCAAAACGTCCTCGTCATAGGTAATGCCCAGGTCCCCGCGAGCCTTGTTCTTCTCGATGTGGTTCGCGTTAATGGCGATGATGACCTCGACGTCGTCGGCTATGCTCTTGAGCATGCGAAACTTGCTGTCCGGCTCAAAACCCGGCAGCACGCGGCTCGCGTGATAGTCGTCAAACAGCTTGCCGCCAAACTCCAAATACAGCTTGCCGCCAAACTGCGAGATGCGCTCCTTAATATGAGCGGCCTGCAGCTCGATATACTTCGCGTTGTCGAAACCCTGGCGCATATATGGCTCCCGTCCCGTTTCCATTTAATGTTCTAGGCGATTATAACGGAGCCCGCCCTCCCCGATACCCAGACCATCAACAGGCACCAACCAAACACGCCACCGATAAGTTGCGGTGGAATAGTTCCTACTTAGCCCCTCAGGACACACAAACAGGAACTATTCCACCGCAACTTCCCCTTTTTGGCGCAAACTAACCTGACCCCATTGCACCGCCCCATTACACCAACAACGGCAACATCGCAGGTGGAGCATAAGTCAGCGAGCGACGTCCAGGACGTACAAGTTGGCATGAAAAAGGCAAGGCATAGACCTTTTGGTCATGCCTTGCCTTTT
>CAUADW010000092.1 GCA_958427895.1 uncultured Collinsella sp. | reverse complement strand
GCCTTCTTGCGGTCGGTAGCATTGAGCAGACGCTTGCGCAGGCGGATGTTCTTGGGAGTAATCTCGACCAGCTCGTCGTCGGCGATGTACTCCAGCGCTTCCTCCAGCGAGAAGGTGCGGGGCGGCACCAGCTGGACGGAGATATCGGAGGTCGAGGAACGCTGGTTGCCCAGGTTCTTGGTACGGGCGATGTTGACGACCATGTCGCCGGCCTTGCTGCGCTCGCCCACGATCATGCCCTCGTAGCACTCGGTGCCCGGCTCAACAAACAGCTGGCCGCGCTCCTGCAGCGTACCCAGAGCATAGGCAACGGCCTTCTCGGTGGTCATGGAGATCATTGCGCCGTTCTGACGGTTACCGATCTCGCCGGCGTAAGGACCGTACTCCAGGAAGGTGTGGTAGAACACGCCCTCGCCGTGGGTGACGTTCATGATGCGGTTCTTAAGCCCCATGATGCCGCGCGTCGGGATCTTAAACTCGAGGTGCGTCACGATGCCCGAGGTGTCCATGCTCGTCATGATGCCGCCGGAGGTGCCGAAGACCTCAACGACCTTGCCTGAGTACTCGTCCGGGCACTCGACGACGGCCTGCTCGACAGGCTCCAGCTTGTTGCCGTTCTCGTCCTTCTTAAACAGAACGCGGGGACGGCCGACCTGGAACTCAAAGCCCTCGCGGCGCATGGACTCCATCAGGACGGACAGGTGCAGAATGCCGCGGCCCGAGACCTCGACGCCGCTCTTGTCCTCGAGCTCCTCGATCTTCATGGTCACGTTGTTCTCGGCCTCGTTGAACAGGCGCTCCTTGAGCTGACGGGCGCCCACGATGTCGCCGTCGCGACCGACGAGCGGAGAGGTCGAAGCCTCAAAGACGATGGACAGGGTCGGCGGGTCGATCTCGATGGGCTCGAGTTCAACGGGGTTCTCGGGGTCGGTGTAGACATCGCCGATATCGGTGCGATCGATGCCCACGACGGCGGCGATGTCACCGGCGCCGACTTCCTGGCACTCGGTGCGGCCCAGGTAGTCGAAGGTAAAGAGCTGCTTGACGGTAGCGGTGGCGCTGGAACCGTCATTCTTGACAACCAGGATCTGGTCGCCCTGGTGGATGGTGCCGGAGTACACGCGACCGATGCCGATACGGCCAACGAAGTTGGAGTGGTCGATGGTCACGCACTGCATGGCCAGCGGGGCGTTCTCGTCAACCTCGGGCGCGGGCATGTCGTCGATGATCATATCGAGCAGCGGATACATGTCCATGTTGCCGTCGTTGGGGTCAAGGCGGGCAAAGCCATTCATGGCGCTGGCGTAGACCACGTGCTCCATGGCGAACTCAAGCTGGTCGTCGGTAGCGCCCAGGTCGGCCATAAGGTCGAGGCAGTCGTTGTAGGCCTTCTCGGGGTTGGCACCCGGACGGTCGATCTTGTTGATGACGATCATGATCTTAAGACCGGTGTCGATAGCGTGACGCAGCACGAAGCGGGTCTGGGGCATGGGGCCCTCAAAAGCGTCGACCAGCAGCAGGGCGCCGTCGGCCATACGCAGCACGCGCTCGACCTCGCCGCCAAAGTCGGCGTGGCCCGGGGTGTCGATGACGTTGATCTTGACGTCCTTGTACTCGATAGAGATGTTCTTGGCGAGAATCGTAATGCCGCGCTCGCGCTCCTGGTCGTTGGAATCCAGGACGCGGTCCTCGACCTGCTGGTTGGCACGGAAGGCGTCCGTGGCACGCAGGAGCTTGTCGACCATCGTCGTCTTGCCGTGGTCGACGTGGGCGATGATGGCGATGTTCCTCAGATTGTCTACGCGCATGTAGTTCCCCTATCTTCTATCTATATACAACCGGCACGCGTATGCGGCCCGCCCAGCGATACAACGCTCAGCGGGAATATTGAGCCTTTTACCGAAAACTCGTTTATTTTAGCGATTTTAGATGAGAGGGGTTTCCTCACCTGCAGGTTCAGGGTCGCTCCACATAAAACCATCGCCGGCGCCCATGCCCTCATACAGCACATATGCCGAAAAACCACTCTCGAGCGTGGTTTCGAAGAAGCTCACGAGCAGAGCATCGTGATAGCCGCCGTCAATCTCGACGCAGCCGGTGTAGCCGATGGCATAACGAGCGATACGGCCCAGGCCCTCGTCCTTAAGACCCATCTTGTGCTCAGAGATAAAGTTGGTGGCCGCCTCGAGGCACGCCTCTTCGCCGTCCTCGTCGAGCGCCGCCAGATAACGGTTGGAAGCGGCGTCCTCAATTGCCACGACCACGCCAGGGTTTTCACCGGCGGCAAGGTCGTCCAAGAACGCGCCGATCAGATCGCACACCATGGCGTCGAGCTCGGCGGAGACGTTACCGGCGTCCTGCATATCCTGTGCCATCTTTAGACCTTCCCATCGAGTCTGGCGTCGTTACAGTTCTTGCGCCTCAGCAGCGATCTTAGCGGCAGCGTCGCGGGCGCGCATCATATCCATCGCGCGCTTGTCGAGTACCTTGATCTGACTGGTCAGCATTACCGCATCGACCACGCCCCAGATCACCAGGCCCGTAGAGATCGAAAACCCAAGCGCACCAACTGTACCACGAAGGCGCGAGCAGATTGCCGCAACAAGGGCGGAGATGACAACCATCTTGATAAACGAGCCGCGGCGTTCGCGAAGCGTGCGGGCCTGCGTCACATAGGCAATGCGAGCCGCCTCAGAAGCCTCCGAGCGCATCTGGGCCTCGCGGGCGATTGCAGCCGCTTCAGCCGACATCCCGCCGGCCATCAGCGAACGCTCCGCAACCTGGACGCCCCGCATTTAGAAGTCATCGGGGGAGAGCGTATGGACGAACTCGTCGAACTTCTCGAACTCCTGCTCGTCGTCGACTTCCTCGGCGTGGGTAGAAACAGTGCCCAGGCGATTCATGATGTCGTCCTCCACAAACATGGGGGCATTGCTGCGCACGGCAAGGGCAATGGCATCACTGGGGCGGGCGTCGATCTTGCGCTCGTCACCATCGGCCAGTACGACGATCGTCGCGTAGAACACCGGCGGCTCGGCGCGAACGATCTCGATGCGCTCGAGCTTGGCGCCCAGGGCGCCAACAGTATCGAGCAACAGGTCATGGGTAATCGGGCGCTCGGCGCGACCGCTATCGATGCCACGGCTGATGGCCGCGGCCTCAAACGAACCTGTCTGAATGGAAAGGGAACGCAGCGGTGCGGGCGAGTCCGACTTGCCGCAGCGCTCGCGAAGCACGATAAGCGATGGCACGGGACCGGCGGCCATGACGATGGTCTCTATGTCGACACGAACCATGGAACACCTCCGGTACGTAGCGGTTAACACGCGGCAGCTCCACCGCATTGAATAGCTATACTACCCAATCTTTCGCACAGCACACAAAACCAAAATGAGATTTATCGCAGACAAGAAAAAAGCCCCGAGGCAATGCCCCAGGACTCTTCACAGTTTTGATGGTGGACCTGACAAGATTCGAACTTGTGACCTCCCGGTTATCAGCCGGACGCTCTAACCAACTGAGCTACAGGTCCATCATGGTGGAGGTTAGGGGGATCGAACCCCTGACCTCAGGCTTGCAAAGCCCGCGCTCTCCCAGCTGAGCTAAACCCCCACGGAGACAGTAATAAACACCCCAGCGGCGACTCGGCTCTCGCTGGGGTGTTTATTGCGAAAGAAAGTGGTGGACCTGACAAGATTCGAACTTGTGACCTCCCGGTTATCAGCCGGACGCTCTAACCAACTGAGCTACAGGTCCATCGCGCAAGGGATATATTAGACGAGTCGTTACGCGCGCGTCAACAACTTTTTTGAAAATCTTTGAGGGGTGTCGGCCCCGGCTGCCCGGCGGCATGCGAAGTCGCCTGCTCGGACAGTCCTGCTCGCACGGAGAGCACATTAAGTGCTCTCCGGCTCGTGCGGAACTCGCGATCGACTTCGCGTGCCGCCGGGCAGCCGGGGCCGACGCGGGGTTCAAAGGTTTTCAAAAAAGCGGTCGGCGCGCAGTGCGCCGACCGCCGATATATGGTGTCTGATATTTTCTACCAGCTAGGGCCTCTTACTCGTCTAGGAGATCTTCTGGCATGTCGTTGCCGTCGCCTAGATCGACAGGGGTTTCTTCGGGGGCGGAGCCGTTTTCCGTGGCTTCGCCTTCGGGCTTCTCTTTGGCGGCTGTCATGCGGGCCACGGCGCAGATGCGGTCGTTGTCGTCGACGGTCATCATCTTGACGCCCTGGGTGGCGCGGCCAGTCTGGCTGATCTCGTCGGTCTTAACGCGAATGACCGTCGCGCCCTCCGTCACGATGAATAGCTCGTGCTGCGGGCCCACCGTCTTCATGGCCGCAAGGTTACCCTTACGCTCGGTCATCTGGATGGTGTAGACACCCTGGCCGCCGCGATTCTGCTCCGGGTAGTCCGCGACCGGCGTGCGCTTGCCGTAGCCGCGCTCGGTGATGACGAACAGATCGCCGTTGCCGTTAGTGACTTCCATGCCCAGAACGCTCACGCTGTCCTTCATACCGATACCGCGAACGCCGCTGGTATCGCGGCCGGTAGCGCGTACCTGCTCCTCGGAGAACATGATCGCCTTGCCCGCGGTGGTGGCCAGGATAATCTTGTCGCCCTCGCGCACGCGGCGCACGTTCAGCAGTGCGTCGTCGTCACGCAGGTTGATAGCGATCAGGCCGTCGCGACGGCTGCGGTCATATGCACTCATCACGGTCTTCTTGACCATGCCGCTCTTGGTGGCAAACATCAGGTACTCGTTGGCTGGGAACTCGCGGCAGCTGATGACGCTCGCGATCTTCTCGCCCTCCTCGAAGGGCAGCAGGTTGACGATCGCGGTACCGCGCGCCTGGCGCGTACCCACCGGCAGCTCGTGCACCTTCAGGCGATAGGCCTTGCCCTTGCTCGAGAAGAACAGCACGTACTCGTGCGTGGACGCGATAAACATCTCGTCGATAACATCGTCCTCTTTGAGGTTGACGCCCGACACGCCCTTGCCTCCGCGCTTCTGGGCACGGTAGGCAGCCACCGGGATACGCTTAACGTAGCCGGTGTGGGTGATGGTCACGACCATGTCCTCGTCGGCGATGAGGTCCTCGACATCCAGGTCCTTCTCAACCTGGCTGATCTCGGTGCGGCGCTTGTCGCCAAACTTCTTGGAGATCTCGCGCATCTCTTCCTTGATGACGCCCAGGATCTTCTCCTCATGCGCCAGCAGGTCCTCGTAGTAGGCGATGGCGCGGCGCAGGCCGTCCAACTCTTCTTGGATCTTGTCGCGCTCCAGGCCGGTCAGGCGGCGCAGCTTCATCTCGAGGATGGCCGTGGTCTGCTCGGGCGTAAAGCCAAAGCGCTCGATCAAGCGGCTGCTGGCCTCGGAGTCGGTCTGCGAGGAGCGGATGATGCTAATGACCTCGTCGATATGGTCAAGGGCCATCAGGTAGCCCTCGAGGATATGGGCACGCGCCTGGGCCTTCTTAAGGTCGAAGCGGGTGCGGCGGGTAACGACGTCGACCTGGTGGTCAATGTAGTGCTGCAGCATCTCGCGCAGGCTCAGGCATTTGGGAACGCCGTTGACGAGCGCCAGGTTGTTGGCGCCGAAGGTCGTCTGCAGTGAGGTGTACTTATACAGGTTGTTGAGCACGACCTGCGGAATGACGCCCTTCTTGAGCTCGATGACCAGACGGATGCCCTT
>CAUADW010000091.1 GCA_958427895.1 uncultured Collinsella sp. | reverse complement strand
TGAACGTCGACGGCTACTTTGTGTGGTCGCTGCAGGACCAGTTCTCCTGGACCAACGGCTATAACAAGCGCTATGGCCTGTTCTACATCGACTTTGAGACCCAGAAGCGCTATCCCAAGGCGAGCGCGTACTGGTACAAGAACGTCGCAGAGACCGGCCTGCTTATGGCCTAGTTTCCGCCGCATACCCCCTGTTGGCCGCATGCGAACCCCTCCACGGGTTCGCATGCGGCCTTTTTTGTTTTTGGTGAGCCCGAGCGAATCATTCGTCTCGATCTGTAACATCTAGCAGGGATTTTCAATCCTAACTGTTATAGATTTAGACGAACGGGCAACCAGGGCTGAAAGATCTCAATCTGTAACACGTAGCCCACTTTTAACCGTCTAACTGTTACAGATCGAGACAAACGCCACAGGTCAATCCCTTTAATCTCAATCTGTAACATCTAGCCGAGTTTTTCGATCCCAACTGTTACAGATTGAGACGATTCGACGGTACCGGTCGCTTGGACACGCCGTGGTACAATTATGCCACGACGCAAAGGAGGTACCCATGTCCGCTTGTGTGCCCGTCCGAGACATGAAGGACACTGCCACATTCACCGCACTTGTTGAGTCTGAGCGCGACGTCACCGTAACTAAGAACGGCTACGAGGCCATGCACTGCATCAGCAGCGACCAGTATCGCCTCATGCAAGAAGAAATCGCCAAGGCAAAACTGCTGTCTCGTATGATGATGGCAGAAGACGAAATATCGCAAGGCGACTACAGCGACTACGACTCCTTCGCGACCGCGATACGAGACAAATATGACCTATAACGTCGTAATCCTCAAAAGCGCGCGATATGAGTACGAGAGTATCGTCGGATACCTTGCCCAAATCCTCAAGAATCCGCGCGCAGCAGGCAATTTTGTCGCTGAGTTTGAATATCAGCTTGATCTGCTTCGCGAGCAGCCGCTCCTACGCCCCCTCTCGCACATGCAAGAGCTGGCGGCACGTAATTACCGATCGTTTCCCGTCAACAACTACGTGTGTCTTTACAAGTTTGAGCACGAAACAATCTATATCGCCCACATCTTTCATCAGTCACAGGACTACGCCCGCCTGGTCTAGCCCACAAGCTGAGTACTTGGCCCAAGCGCATTTGCTTGTCATTGTGAAGCAATAATCCGCGCGCCGGCAGAGGGCAGAAGTATCGTCTGCAGCGTTAGCTAGCAGATGACCTGCGTGTGCTCCTCGATGGCGACACGATCCTCGGCGGCGATACCCGGCTCGCACACCACGGCGTCCAGGCTGTCCAGGCGGCAGAAGGTGTAGAAGTCGCGCTTGCCGATCTTGCTGGAGTCGGCGATCAGATAGCGCGAGTCGGCCTTGCTAAAGGCGAGCTGCTGGATGCGGCCCTCTTCCATGTTAGACGTAGACACGTCGCCGTCCAGAATGCCGTTTGCGCCGATAAAGGCTGCGTCGATCCCCAGTGCGCGCAAGGTGTCCTCGGCCGTGGGGCCCACAAAGGCGGCAGTGCGGCGACGGTACATGCCGCCCACGAGGCACAGGTCGCAGTCTTCGCGCGCCTCGAGCAGGTTAAACACCGAAAGCGAATTGGTCACAATGCGCAGGCGAAACGCCGGCAGCATCGAGGCCATCTGCTCCACCGTAGTGCCCGTGCCCAAAAAGATGGTCGAGTCCTCTTCGATAAGCTCCACAGCACGGCGCGCAATCTGCAGCTTTTCCTCGGCATGCTTGGTGCGCTTTTCGCTGTGCGAGTACTCATGGCGCAGCATAGCGTGGGGACGGCCTTGCGCACTACGGGCTCCGCCGTGCACGCGCTCGATCTCGCCTAGGCTCGCAAGCTCCTCAAGATCACGGCGGATCGTCATATCCGAGACACCTAACGCATCCGAAATCTCCTTGACCGAGACCGTTCCCTGTTCCTCGAGCAGCTGCCGAACCTTATCCTGTCGCTCCGCTTTAATCACGATGAGTCCTCGCTGTTCCACGCTCACGTCAATTCAAACAATAACGAACAAATTGTATCAGACTCGCGCGCGTCAGAAATGAACGCCCGCACAGCTCCAATCATCACTTTTTTGAGAAAAATACCCCCTGCTTTAGTGGGATGTAGTGATAATCTCGCTTGTTCGCGCTACAGTTTGTCGGAAATACCTCGATGTTAGGAACCAAATGATCACTTCCGAGCTTTTCGGCACCGCGCCGTGCGGTACCCCCGTTCATCGTTACACCCTCAACGGGCCCGAGATCTGCGTTCGCATTATGGACTATGGTGCCACCGTACTGGGTATCGATGTGCCCGACATTCCCGGCAACGTGCGCGATGTGGTGCTGGGCTTCGATAAGCTCGAGGATTACTTTGACAACCCCGCCTGCTTTGGCGCGACCATCGGACCTGTGGCCAACCGCACTGCAGGCGCCACGATCACCATCGCAGGCACGGACTGGCATATGCCGGCCAACGAAGGCACCAACAACCTACACAGCGATCTTGAGCACGGCCTGCACAAGCGCGTGTGGGACGTTGAGCTCGACGAGGTCCACAATGCCGTGCGCATGACCACCTCACTTGAGGATGGCGAGCTGGGCCTTCCCGGCAACCGCACCTTTACAGCCGTGTTTACCGTGACGCGTACTGGCTGCTTCCGTATCGAATATGGCTGCGAGAGCGACCGCGCCACATACGTGTCCATGACCAACCACACGTACTTTAACCTTGCCGGCCATAACGCCGGCATGGACTGCGAACACTTCTTTGTTGCCAACGCTGCCCACTACCTGCCCATTGATGACCAGAACATTCCCACCGGCGAGATCGCTCCGGTCGAAGGCACGCCGTTTGACTTCCGTGAGCTGCGCCCCGTCGCGCCCGGCATGGAAGCCGACAACCCGCAGATTAAGCAGGCGCGCGGCTATGACCACTGCCTGTGCATCGATGGCTATCAGTACGGCCGTAATCTGCGCCGCGCGATGCACGTCGAGGAGATGTGGACCGGTCGCGAGCTGGACTACTACACCACCGCCCCGGGCGTTCAGCTCTACACCGGCAACTGGCTGGGCGACGAGCACGCCAAGGACGATGCCAACTATGGCTGGGGCGCTGGCTTTGCCCTCGAGGCAGAGATGTACCCCGACACGCCGCACCAGCCGCTGTTCCCGCAGGGCATTGTGGGCCCGGGTCACCCCTACAGCAATGTGATCGAATACCACTTTATGAGGCACTAAGCCCACAACGCAACATATCGCACAGCAAAGCGCCCGCCGGCACCACCGCCGACGGGCGCTTTGCTACCTAGTCATTGGGGACGTTCTTAAATGACTAGTCATTAGGGACAGTCTTTAACGTTTGGCGAGAAAGACTACCCCAACCTGCCGGCACTTGGGGACGTTCCTAAAAGGCCGGCACATAAGGAACGTCCCCATGTGCCAAGGGTGTCCCGTTTGACTAGTCATTTAAGAACGTCCCCAATGACTAGTTGGATAGGGTCGGGATTGGAGCTGGGGAAATAACGGATTTCTAGTTCTATGCCGAGCTTTTGCAGCTCTTTGAGGGAGGCGACATCTGCGCCGTCTACGGCGACTGCGGGCGTTATGGGATGCTTGCCCTCCCCTGCCTGCATATGGCCGATGCTGATCTTGTTGATCGGCACGCCACCCTTAACCAGCGCGAGCGCATCGGCGGGTGAGGCCACCATGATCAGAATCAACTGGCGCGGCGTTGCGGTATGAACGATGTCGACGGTCCTTTGCACCGAGAAAAACCGCGTCCAGACACCCTCGGGTGTCGCCACCCTCATAGGGGCCCATATGCGAGCGTCCGCCGCGATCTCATCGTTGACGATTAGGACAAGGTTGGAACCTACGGCTTCGTTCCACAGCGCAACGTCTTGCCCGTAAATGAAACGGTCATCGATACGTGTAAGAAGGATTTTGGGTTGAGCCATGGCAGCCCCATTCTGTTTGAGGCCCGTAAGAGCGAGACATCACGTCTCCAATATTAGTGCATTTAAAGTGAGAAAAGCCGTCAGAACCCTTGCGCGGATGTGCGATGTCCCGTATCATAGACAGGCGTTGACGCCTCAGTTGCGTCACCACATGGTCGCCAGCGTAGCTCAGTTGGTAGAGCACCGCTCTCGTAAAGCGGGGGTCACCGGTTCGAGCCCGGTCGCTGGCTCCATTGCACAAGATAGCCGCCTTCGGGCGGCTTTTTTGTTGCCGATTTATCGCACAATGCCAATCCAAGCACAACGCCGCCGGCAACTCCCCTACTCAACAAAAAGCCCCGCCAGCCGCAATCCCCAAAGGAACCGCGATCAGCGGGGCCTAAGCGCGCTCCTCCAAAGGAAAACGCTCACAACACGAACAGCTCAGCCGAGCAGCGCGTTACTCCTCCCAGTAAGCATCTGCAAGTAGCTTAAAGCAAATCTTCTTGACCGGCTGTGCGCCATCGCCCGGGAACTCGAGCGTGGGCATGTGAGGCTCGCCGGCAACGAACAGCGCAAACTTATCGTCAGCAAGATCGCCGGCGATCGAAGCGTCGGAATCGACCAGATCGTAGTCGTCCTTCTCGTCAAACTCCTGGACCAGCGTCAGACTGCCCGTGGCAACCTTAAAGGCCTCGCGACCCTCGACGTCAATCTGCAAGTCGTGATAGCGCTGATGCGTCTCATAGTGAGCCTCGGCCTCGGGACGCGTCGTGGGAGCCATGACGTTCGCAAAGACCTTGTCGCCCAGAATCGGATGGCTGCCGACCTCGAGCTTCGCCGGATCGTTCTCCTCGAGCCAATCGATCAGCACGTCGAGGCCCTTGAGCATTCCGCGATACTCCTCGATATCGCCCAATGCACCGTAAATCATCTAAATCCCCTTTCGGATCGCTTCTTTGGCGGCTACTCGGTAAACGCGTTACCGACGCTGTTGCCACCCACATACGTCTCGACCAGGGTAAGGTCGGGATTGAACACGACAGCGTCGGCGTCGCGCCCCGGCATAATGCTACCGCACTTGTCGTCGGCTCTAACCATAAGCAAACAACCGATGCCGGGACCGACGCCCAAGCCCTTACAGCTCGGTCACGACAACGCCGTTGTAGACCTCGTCCCAACGGTCCATGACCAGATGGCCGGTCATAGGATCCATGGCGTTGAGCTTGCCGCAAGTGTTGGCGGTACGCAGCACCGTCTCGTCGTCTGCGCCAGCAGCGATGGCATGCGCGAAGCCTGCGATAGTGGAGTCACCAGAGCCTGTTGCGTTAACGGCAGGGATATCGGGCGTCTTTGCGCGGAACGCACGACCATTGTGGAAGCCAACGGAGCCGGCAGCGCCCATGGACACGACGACCCAGGGGATATCGGAGAAGCGGGCATCAGAGGCGAGCGCGGCGCGGAGCTCGTCCACATCGTCGGTGGTAAAGCTCGTGCCCAGAAGGCCGTTGATCTCGGTCAAGTTAGGCTTGACCAGCTCGGGCTTAATTTCGGACTTAAGGGCGGCCTCGAGCGAAGCACCCGAGGTATCGAGCAGCACCTTGGCGCCGGCGTTCTCGGCAATGCCCGTGATCTTGGCATAGTAGTCTGCCTCGACGCCGCGGGGCAGCGAACCCGAGATGGTAACGACGTCGGCCTTGCCCGCAAGCTCGGTAAACTTGGCGGTAAAGGCATCGAGCTCCTCGGGGGCAATTGTCGGGCCACTCTCGAGCAGCTCAGTCTGGTTGCCGGCGTGGAGGATGTTGAGGCAAATGCGAGTCTCGCCCTTGATGG
>CAUADW010000090.1 GCA_958427895.1 uncultured Collinsella sp. | reverse complement strand
GAATCCAGCTGTATGCGCTTCCACTCGGGCGTCTGCTCAAAATAGCTTTTCTCGACATGCTCGTACGTGAGCCTCGTCACGGCATCATCGGCCCAAATGACCGTCACGTGGCCGGCGCCGGCAGCATAGGCCTCCGCGACCACCACGCGCGCAAACGGCGCGCACTCGACCGGAGACTGAACGACGACCTCCTGGCCGGGCTTGACGTTTACGCCCTTGCGGACGACCAGACGCGCGTAGTTTTTAATCTTGGGCTCCAGGGCCTTCATGCCCTCCAGAGCCTCTTCGACCGTCAGGGCAGCTCGAATCATGTGCCACTCCATCTATCTATAGAACAGTAAAAAGGCGCGCCGCAAAAACGACGCGCCTTATATCTTAGCGATAAGTATGTATGCAAACGTTACTTCTTCTTGGAGTCCTTCTTGTCCTCCTCGGCAGCCGAGCGCTCGATAAGAGCGTTGAGCTTGTTCTCGGACATGCCCTCGGCCTGCGCGCGGTACATGTTGCGCAAGGGACGAATACGAGCGAAGTCATAGATAAAGTCGCCCAAAATGATGACGTAGGACAAAACAATGCCGACCATCTGGACAGGGCTGGACACCATGCCAGCGGGAGCGAAGTACAGCGAGGCCCAAATTGCCACGACGAGCACCATGCCAATGGCGAGCACAATCCACCAGATGCGACGGCGCTTGGTGTAGTCCTCGTCCTGCTTGAGGAGGATATTCGACACCGTATAGATGCGGTCCTCCTTGGCGCGCTGCTTAGCCTTGCGGGCGCGCTTCTCCTCTTTAGAGAGGCCCTCGAGGTTCTCGCCCTTCTCGAGCTCTTTGCGGCGTGCCTTAGACGAAGCCGGCACGACGCGAACGGAGCTCGCTGCTTGGCGGGCGGGCTTAGCAGATGCGGCAGACTTGCGCGCAACCCCGGTAACTTCGTGGGATTGCGTGCGCTTGTTCGTGGCGCTACGGGTACTCACTTATGCGTTCTCCTTCATGCTTGTGAACTGGGAGCCCGTGATGATCTGGAAGGCCTCGCGATAGCGCTCGGACGTGCCATCGATGACCTCGGCGGGCAGGTGCGGGGTCTCCCCCGTCATATCCCAGTTGGCCTTGAGCCAATTGCGGACGAATTGCTTGTCGTAGCTAGGCTGGATCTTGCCCTCCTCGTAGCTGGCAGCAGGCCAGAAACGGCTGGAGTCGGGCGTGAGGCACTCGTCGATCAGCGTGACCTTGCCATCAATAACACCAAACTCGAACTTGGTGTCGGCAATGATGATGCCACGGGTCGCGGCGTACTCGGCGGCAGCCTTGTAGATCTTGAGGGAAAGGTCGCGAATCTGCGTGGCGATGTCCTCGCCCACGATCTCGCAGCAACGCTCGAACGAGATGTTCTCGTCGTGGTCACCGATCTCGGCCTTCGTGGACGGCGTGAACAGCGGCTCAGGAAGCTTGGAAGCCTCGGTCAGGCCCTCAGGCAGCTGGATGCCGCAGACGGTGCCGTTCTCGTCGTAGGTCTTCTT
The DNA here is from genome assembly GCA_958427895.1 of uncultured Collinsella sp. Taxonomy (GTDB): domain Bacteria; phylum Actinomycetota; class Coriobacteriia; order Coriobacteriales; family Coriobacteriaceae; genus Collinsella. Next base: position 4,325 of record CAUADW010000090.1, on the reverse strand, counting down.
GCCCGAACCGGTCAGATAGCCGCGGACGATGCACTCGATAGGAATCGTCTGGGCCTTCTTAACCAGCATGGCGCGGCCAGCGAGGTAGTCACGATACTCAGCAAACTCCTCGGGGAAATCCGCCGGGTCGATGGAAACGAGATGGTTGGGGACGATGTCGGCAAACTTATCGAACCAGAATGCCGAGATGCGATTGAGTACCTCTCCCTTAAACGGAATCTCGTCGGGAAGAATGAAGTCGAACGCAGAAATGCGGTCGGTGGCGACCATCAGCAGGTTTTCACCGGCATCGTAAATATCACGAACCTTGCCACGGGAATCCGGACGACGCTCCATCGTTGTCACGTGAGTCACTCCTTACCTAAATACGACAGAAATGCGGGTTCTTTCCCGCATGTTTTCGCAAACTCGGAGCGGCAGGGACGCGGCCCCTCCTTCACCGAATAGCGAAAAGCTAGTGCTCCATTGTAGTAGATGCCGCGTCTGCCGTGTGCTCGCGGGGCAGATGAATTGTAAAAGTCGTACCCTTTCCAAGCTCCGACTCCACGGATATGTAGCCATGGTGACGCTCGACGATCTGCTTGGTCACGGCGAGGCCAACGCCCAGGCCGCCAGCTTCGCGGGCGCGGCTGGCATCGGCGCGCCAAAATCGTCCGAAGATACGCGACAGATCGTCCTTGGCAATACCGATACCGGTATCAGAAACGGCAATGCTGACGTGCTTGCGGTCACTGAGCACCGACACCACGACCCAACCGCCCTCGGGGGTGTAGCGCATGGCGTTGCTCATGAGGTTGATAACACATTGCGTGATCATGTCGGGATCGGCCTCGACGACATCGTCGTGACCCTGGGTCTCGTCCGCAAAACGCAGGCGCAGATCGCGGTCGACAAACAGGCGCTCCTGGGCATTGACGATGGAACGCACGAAAGGAACCATGTCCACCGGCTCAAGGTTGAGCGGAGCCGCGCTGTTTTCCATGCGCGACAGGTCGAGCATCTGCTGCACCAGACGAGCCAAGCGACGCGTCTCGGAAGCAACGGTCTCCAAATGCTCATCGTCGGTGGGATACACGCCATCCTGCATGGCCTCGACCGTTGCGAGCATGGCCATAAGCGGCGTGCGAAGCTCGTGTGCAACGTCTGAGGTCAGGCGCTTCTCGTGTTTCATATCCTTCTCGAGCGAAGTGGCCATCTCATCGAAGGTCTCACCCAGCTGATCGATCTCGTCATCACCGCGCAGTCCCGTGCGAGCCGACAGGTCGCCGTCACGGATTTGCTTTGCGGTACTGGTGATGCGATGAATCGGCTTGGTGAGCATGCGCGACACGAGCGATCCGATAACGACCGAAATGCAGATTGCAACAACCGCGGCGAGGGCCATGGCGTTAAAGGTCTTCTCCCTAAACGCAGAGTCCGCCTTGGTGAGCAGAGCGTCGGAGCCGATGGCCCACAGCTTTACCTGACCGACATGCTCGCCGGAAGACGTTACAATCTCGACGTCAGCAACGCTATCGGAGTCGGTTGGAGCAGACGAAACCGGGCTATGCGATGCCCTCTTGCCGCTCGTGTCGTCGGTCGTAGCCTGGTTTTCGCGTACATCGGCGGTGGCGCTTGCCGAGGGCCAGGAATCGTCATAAACGATCACGCCCTTTTTATTGACGACCTGCATGCCCAGATCGTCGGAAACCAAACTCGACGTTGCGACCGTGCGCAGTTCTCCCGCGGTCCAAGAGCCGTTTTCCTCATATGAGGTTGCCAACTTCTCGGCAGCGGAATTTGCGATTTCGACGATATTGGAGCGTGTGTAATCCGAAAAGACCGTGCCCCACACAACAGAGACAACGCCCACCAGCACCAATACCGTCATGAGCGATGTCAGAGCAAAAGCAAGTGCCATGCGCGAGGGATAGCTCATCGTTGGCCGTGAATCGGAACGAGGCGTGTTCCAACTAGCCTTGGAACCCGCCTCGCTCTCCTGCTTGTGCTTTTGTCCGATTTCAAAGCGCGCAGGTGTCATATGTGATTTCCCTATTTCTCGTCCGACTTATCGGTCTTGGCCGGAGCCTCGAAGCGATAGCCGACACCATGGACGGTGTAGAGCCACTTGGGCTTCTTGGGATCATCGCCCAGCTTGGCGCGAAGATTCTTCACGTGGCTATCGATGGTGCGCTCATAGCCCTCAAAGTCATACCCGAGCACTTTCTCGACCAGCTCCATGCGGTTATACACACGGCCGGGATGGCGGGCAAGCGTGGTGAGCAGCTTGAACTCGGAAGCCGTCAGGTCGACTTCCTTGCCCTCGACCAAGATCTTGTGGCCCGAGATATCGATGACCAGATCGCCGAAGTCGAGTACCTCGACGGCGGGCTCGTCGGCCTGATGGGCACGGCGGAACAGAGCGCGAACGCGGGCGACGAGCTCGCGCGGCGAGAACGGCTTAATCAGATAGTCGTCGGCGCCGAGCTCAAGACCGATAATACGGTCCTCGATCTCACCCTTGGCAGTCAGCATGATGATGGGAACATCCGAGGTATCGCGAATGGTGCGGCAAACGCGCTCGCCGGGGATCTTGGGGAGCATAAGGTCGAGCACGACCAGGTCGAACTGATGCTTCTCGAACTCCTCGATCGCGGACTGGCCGTCGCCGACGCCCACAACCCAGTAGCCTTCGCGCTCGAGATAGGCAGCGACGGCGTCACGGATTGCCTTCTCATCCTCGACCAGCAGAATCTTTTTTGCATCTGAAGCCATAACACGGCCCCCCTGTCTCAATTAGCTAAGAACAAGCCCATTTTAACGCACCTGAGCCCGCCGGATGCCGCTATGACGCGGCAGCTCGGCGGGCGGTACTCACAATTACAACGCGTTTATTCCCCTGTTGGCGCCTTTTTAACCCCTCTAAGCTTAAAGAGAGAATAGGCGTGCAGTGACCGTCTCGGGTATACCCTGGCTGTTGCGTACCGTGGCGTACGTAAGAAATGAGTCCGACTTTCCCGCCGTAGCTGGATAATCGCCATACTCTAAAGCGCGGTCGGGCGACAGCAGCGAGCCATAGGTCTTGGCAGAGGTGTCGATCAGGAAATGCGACGCCTGTACCTTAACAAGGTATTTATTCTTCTTGCCAGCCGCACATGCGAGCGGCTCGCGGGACAGGAAGAGATACGGCCCTCCCTCATTACCGATATACGTGCCCATGTTGCCCAGGCTGCCCACGCCACTATAGGTCGCCTCGATAGAAAACACGAAGGTATCGCCCATGTATACGGCCTCGAAAGGCGAGACTGACGAGGGAAGAACTAGCTGGGCACGTTTGGTGTTGTTGCCGTCGGTCAGATCGATTGCCGTTATGCCGTAGTAGACGCCTTCGTCGTTGCGGACACGCGGCGAGATGGTCAAAATGCCGTCGCACGCGCGCGGGGCCGATGCAAAGCGGCCCGTCGATTTCCAAATTACCCCGGCCTTGGATTCATCAAGCGAGCGACGATAGCAAAACGAATCGCTACTCGTTTTATTGCCGCCTGCCGAAGGCATTTTATACCAGATGACCGATGACCCGAACGCCGTAAACAGGGGCGGATCATAGTCCTTGCCACCTCGATCGAGCTCAACCACGTCGCCAGAGAGCGAAGCGCCCGACAGATTTTGAGCGTAGAGCTTCCACGATGAATTGGCAAAGTTCATCTCAACCCACGCGAATACGCCGTCACCGGCACGGACATCGTAGAATGCATATCCCGTGCCCTCGATAGGATCCTCGATTAATGTGGTAAGCGAGCCATCGCCCAGGTTGAGCACACCGAGTGTGTTGGCGTGCAGTGCCGATGCGGGCGCCATCATCGCCGCGGCGTAATCGCCGTCGCAGTAGTACAGCAGCGTACCCAGAGGCAGCGTCCATGACGCCGCCGGCTCAAGATCGATGTCGACTGCCTCGTACTCATCCGTAATCGAGATGATTTTGGAATCATCCTTGATAACCTGCGGCTCGCCGGCGGCATCATCGCTGGTGCCCGTTTTTTTCGAGCATCCGGCAAGCACCGTGGCAGCGCCCGCGGCAGCCCCACCGAGTACAAAGCCGCGACGCGATATTCCGTTCTTGATGTGATCGGCGATACCCATTAGGCGATCTCGGTGCGAGCGGCCTCGATAGCGCGTGTAAGCTGGTCGGCGCAGGAGGTCTTTTTCATACCGCAGGTATTACCGGCGAGAACCTCGATTACGCGATCGGCAGGAGCGCCCTCGACCAGCTTGGAGATAGCCTTGAGATTGCCGTCGCAGCCGCCGGTAAACTCAACGCCCATCACCTTGTTGCCGTCATCGGAAAG
>CAUADW010000089.1 GCA_958427895.1 uncultured Collinsella sp. | reverse complement strand
TCGTGCAGGCGGGCATGGATAAGCTCATGGAAGGCCGCACGACGTTTGTCATCGCACACCGCCTGTCCACCGTGCGCAACTCCGACGCGATCATCTGTCTTGATCACGGCCGCATCATCGAGCGCGGCAACCACGACGAGCTAATCGCCAAGCGCGGATATTACTATCAGCTCTACACTGGAGCGTTTGAGCTGGAGTAGCTCAAAACAGCCCCTACGCTCCCAACGGACCTCCCCGAGGGAGACGGGGTGTTTACTCCGTGCTCAAACATTCTCGCTTCGCTGCGAAACTGCGCGCGGAGCAAACACCCCGTCTCCCTCGGGGAGGTCCTACGCACACAGTCTTTTCTCGCAGCCTGAAAAGAAGTGGTGAGGCCCTGGCCATTTGGCCAGGGCCTCATTTTGTAAGGAGTCAAAAAACCCGTCCCAAATGAGCTAGTTGAGAAGTTGTGCCATGGCGTTGACGAATTTTTGGACTTGGAGGGTGGGCTCGAGCGGGTAGTGCAGAAAGACTGGCACCTCGCGACCGCATAGGAACGGCACGCCCACAAAGGCAGGGTGCACGCCCGACCACGCTCCGCAGGTGAGCACCGCGTCGCCCTTTTCCTCTGCATCGTTAAAGAGCGCAAAGTCAAAGCTATCCACATCGATCACGTCCACACCGCCGTCGGCCAAAAGGTCGATACGTAGACTGTCCATGGCGTCGTTGCCGTGACGGAGCACGCGCAGGCGCATGCCCTCCAGGTCGGCAACCGTGATGCGCGTCTTGCGAGCCAGCGGGCTCGCGCGCGGCACGTCGATATAAACCGGCACGTTGACAATGCGGAGCTTTTGGCAGGCATCGCCCCAGCGTGGGGTCGAAAAACTCGACTGCACCACATCGACCTCGCGACCAAGGCTGCGCATGACGGATTCGCGCTCGTCATAGAGGTCGCTCACTGGCACGATTTCAAAACGCAGCGACGGTTCCAGATCGTGGATGCCCGACCACATCGACAGCGTTTGACGCCCCGGGCACATCATCGACACGCCCAGGCGCACGGCACCGCCGTCACCCGCCGCACGTCGGGCACGGCGCAGGGCGTCCTCGGACTGGCGCATGATCGAGCGAGCGTCGTCCACCAGCAGAGCACCCGCCGGCGTCACCTTGACGCCCGAGTGCGAGCGCTCGAACAACGTGATGCCAAACTCGGCCTCGAAGCCCGACACCTGCTTGACGAGCGCCGGGGTCGACACGCGCAATTTTGCCGCCGCACGCGAGAAGCTTCCCAGCTCCGCGGCGGCCGATATGGCCTCGAGTCGTCGATCGTACACGTCAATCTCCCGTTTTCGCGCCTGTGAACGCATGGCGCCACAGGGGGTTGTTTTCGCAGGTCACGCACTCAATTGAGAATAAACTGCATCGCACAGTGTAAACCTACGGTTAACGCCATTCTAACAAATATGCAATTCACCTGCGCAAATGCAAAGCATACGATAACCAGCGAAAACCACGTGGGTCGGTTAATGGGAGCGACCCACCGGGAGGCACAAGAAGGGAAGTTCCTATGAGCAATTGGCTTAAGCTCGAGGGCGATGTCTGCGCCGTGACCGGCGCGCTCGGCGGTATGGGCGTCGAGATTTGCCGCGAGTTCGCCCGCAATGGCGCCAACGTCATCCTGCTCGACCTGGACGAGGAGAAGGTCAAGGCCGCTGCCGCCGACCTCGCCGCCGAGTTTGGCATCCACGCCGAGGGTTACAAGATGAACGCCACCGACGAGGCCGAGGTTCAGGCCGCCGTCGACGCCACCATCGCCGACTTCGGTCGCGTCGACGTCCTCGTCAACACCGCCGGTATCCTGCGTTTCGCAGCCATGGAAGACCTGCCGCTGAGCGACTGGGAGCAGGTGCTCAACGTCAACCTCACCGGCTACTTCATCACCTCGCAGCGCTTTGGTCGCGAGATGATCAAGGCCGGCCAGGGTCGCCTGGTGCACATCTCAACCGTTGCCAGCCACTCCCCCGAGACGTTCTCGGGCGTGTACAGCTCCACCAAGGCGGGCGTCAACATGATGTCCAAGATGCTCGCCGCCGAGTGGGGCCCCTACGGCGTCCGCTCCAACTGCGTCGAACCCTGCTTCGTCAAGACCCCCATGTCGGCCAACTTCTACGCCGACCCCGAGGTCGAAAAGAGCCGCAGCCGTCTGATCGCCACGCGCCGCATCGGCGAGGTCAGCGATATCGCCAACGCCGTCATGTTCCTGGCGTCCACGCGCTCGGACTTCACCACCGGCGACGCCATCAAGGTCGACGGCGGCTTCTCCAACATGATGGGCGACCTCACCGCCAAGCCCGGCGGCCGTCGCGCCTATGCCGACAACTACCTTAAGAACAAGGGTGTCGAGCTCTGGTCCGATGAGTCCGGCGTCGCCAAGCCGACTGACCAGTAAACCAACCTGACAGGGAGGTCCCGCGGACACGCCCGCTCCTCCCCCGTATCGATCAGAAAGAGTCCAATGGCTTCCACCAACTCCAACAAGGGTCGCGCCGTCGTGCTTTCCGCCGCGTGCGTCACCATGTTCTTCATCAGCTCCATCGCGCTGTATTCCGTCGTGAGCAAGAACCTGCTCGCCGTCTACCCCGAGTGGTCCAGCGCTCTCACCTGGGCCTTCCCGGTCTTTCAGACCATCATGGCCGTGACGGGCATCTTCGCCGGCCGCATCTCCGATAAGATCGGCCCGCGCAACGTCGTAATCGCCGCCGCCGTGTGCTACGGCCTGGGCTGGTTCATGTCCGGCACCGTCACCGAGCCGTGGCAGTTCTACCTGTGGTTCTCGCTCGTCGCCGCTGTCGGCAACGGCCTGGGCTACAACCCGGCGCTCACCACCGGCCAAAAGTGGTTCATCGACAAGAAGGGTCTCGCCTCCGGCATCACCCTGGCCGCTTCGACCGCCGGTCCTGCCGTGCTGTCCCCGGTGCTCGCCTCGCTGCTCATCCCGAGCCTGGGCATCTTTGGCGCCCTTAAGGCGCTCGGCGTCATCTTCTTTGTGATGATCGCCGCCTCCGCCCTGTTCCTGAAGGCCCCCGAGGCCGGTTGGCTGCCCGAGGGCTTCGAGGCCCCCAAGGGCGGCGCACACGCCGGCACCTTCGGCGACCTCACCCCGGGCGAGATGGTCAAGACCCCGCGCTTCTGGGTCCTCATCGTCACCTTCGCCTTTGCCGCCACCGCGGGCACCCTGCTCGTGGGCAAGGTTGCCTCCATCGCTGCCGTCCAGCTCTTCGCCGACCCCACGAGCGCTGCGGCCGTCGCCCTCGGCGGCGTGGTGGTCTCCGTTAACACCTGCGCCAACCTGGTTGGACGTCTGTCCTTTGGCCAGATCATCGACAAGCTCGGCGCCTATAAGTCGCTGCTCATCAGCCTTGTCGTCACCATCGTCGCACTCGTCATCATGTCGATGAGCTTTACGCAGGGCATGTTCTTTGTGGCGCTCGCCCTGCTCGGCTTTAGCTTTGGCGCCCTGCTCGTCATCTACCCGCCGCTCACCGGTGGCGCCTTCGGCACCAGCAACATCGGCGTCAACTACGGCATCATGTTTTTGGGCTACGCCGCTTCCACCTGGATCAGCCAGCCCATCACCGCCGTGCTGTATCACACCGAGGCCGGCAGCGCCGCCTACCAGCAGTCCTTCTACGGCGCTATTGTGATCGCCGCCATCGCCGTCGTGCTCACCGTCTACATGATGGTCTCCGACAGCAAGAAGAAGTCCGCCTAGTTTTACCGATGCGACAAAGGGACAGCCCCTTTGTCGCATTTCACCGGTCACCAGTATTAAGGAGTCGAAATGTCTGAGCTCAACCCCGTCCGCATTGCCGTTATCGGCGCCGGCGCCATGGGCCGCAACCACATCCGCTTTGTCACCGAGGAGCCCGAGGCCGAGCTCGTCGCCATCGCCGACGCCTTTGAGGGCGCCCGCGCCACGGCCGAGGCCGCCGGCGTGCCGTTTTACACCGATCCCGCCCAGATGATGGACGAGGTCAAGCCCGAGGCCGTCATTATCGCCACCCCCAACGACCTGCACTTGGGCGTTGCTCGCGAGGCTGTGAAGCGCAACATCGTGCCGCTGGTCGAAAAGCCGATCTCCAACGATCTTGAGGATGCCCAGGCTTTCGCCGCCGAGGCCGAGACCGCCGGCGTGCCCGTGCTCGTGGGCCAGCACCGTCGCCACAACCCCTTCGTCAACAAGGCCAAGGAGATCATCGAGTCCGGCGAGCTGGGCAAGCTCACCGTGTCGAGCTTCCACTACATGATCTATAAGAACGACGAGTATTTCGATGTCGAGTGGCGCCGCAAGAAGGGTGCCGGCCCGATCCTGGTCAACCTGGTGCACGACGTCGACCTGCTCCGCTACCTGCTGGGCGAGCCCGTTGCCGTCCAGGGTATGCAGTCCAGCGCCGCCCGCGGTTTTGAGACCGAGGACTCCGCCGTGGTCAACGTCCGTTTTGCCGATGGCGCGCTCGCAAGCATGACCATCTCCGACGCCACCGCCAGCCCCTGGAACTGGGAGGCCACCGCTCGCGAGGATCCGCAGTACCGCCCCTTCGACGCCGACGCCTACTTTATCGGCGGCACCAAGGGTGCCCTTTCGCTGCCCCGCCTGCACCAGTTCTCCTACGACGGCGCCTCTAACTGGCACAAGCCGCTGCAGATGGAGATTCCGGCCGTCGACCCGGCACTGCCGCACAAGATGCAGCTCAAGCACTTTGTGAAGGTTGTCCGCCGCGAGGTCGAGCCCGTCGTGACCCCCGCCGATAACGTCAAGACGCTCACGCTTCTCAACGCCATCAAGGAGGCCGCCGAGACCGGCCAGCTCGTCGAGCTGTAATACTTTAGGGCGGGTCGCGGCAAACTCCTATGCCGAACCCCTCGGCCCGCCACCAACAAGCCCCTCTTCTTCGCCCCGCGAGCAGCCTCCTGCCCGCGGGGCATTTTGCTACCTTGCCGACGATTTTTCTGGGGCGGGGGCCATTTTGCGCCTCAGTCTGATTCGTTCGCCACGAAATGGGCCTATCTACTACGTTTAACCGATCGCCCTTAACCATGCCAAATTTCGCGAAATAAAAACCGCAGGTAGACGACTTGCCGATTTTCGGAAAAACCAGGCATGGTCAGCCCCTACGGGTAAAACGTAGTAGATAGGCCGTTTTCGTGGCGCGGCCCCAAAACAGCCTTTTGGGACGGGTGGTATCCTTGGTAGCCCTGTGTCGCAAACGCACCTTAAACGCAAGGAGTCCCATGGATCTTATCGCCCAGCTCGCCCACGAGCTCAACCTTAAGGCCGCCAACATTGAGGCGGCCGTCAAGCTCATCGACGAGGGCAACACCATCCCCTTTATCTCGCGCTACCGCAAGGAAGCAACGGGCGGCATGGACGACGTCGCCCTGCGCGCACTCGACGAGCGCCTGTCCTACCTGCGCAATCTTGAACAGCGCAAAGAGGACGTCATTCCGCTCATCGATGCCCAAGGCAAACTCACGCCCGAACTCGAGCAGCAGATTCGCGAGGCCACGCAGCTCCAGCGTGTCGAGGACCTCTACAAGCCCTACCGCAAAAAGCGTATGACCCGCGCGCAGAAGGCCCGCGAGGCAGGCCTGGAGCCGCTCGCCAACATGATCATCATGCAGGCATCCGCCAAGGGCAGCGCACTCGACGCCGCCGCAGCATACGTCAACGAGGAAGCCGGCTTCGACACGCCCGAGAAGGCGCTCGCCGGCGCGGCGGACATCGTGGCCGAGACGGTGGCCGAGGACCCCGAGAACGTCGCCGACCTGCGTGCCTTTACGCAAAACACCGCAGACATCGTCGTCGAGGCCACCGACCCCACCGAGAAGACCCCCTACGAGCCGTACTACAGCTATGATGAGCCGCTGCGCCGTATACCCAACCACCGCGTGCTGGCTATCGACCGCGGTGAGC
>CAUADW010000088.1 GCA_958427895.1 uncultured Collinsella sp. | reverse complement strand
ATCTCCGGGTGCATAAAGAAGTACAGGTCCAGATACTTGTCGGCCGAGCGCGTCCAGCTAAAGTCCTGGCTCATGGCCTGCGTGACCAGCTGGTTCCAGGCATCGCGGTTGTCCCAGAACAGGCGTGCCGCGCGGAACACGGCGTCGCCCATCTCGTCGCCGTTAAAGTTGCTAAACGAGAAGCCCGTGCCCTCGCCGGTAAACTCGTTATACGGGATCACCGTGTCCTTCAGACCACCGGTCTCGCGCACGATGGGCAGCGTGCCGTAGCGCATGGCGATGATCTGCGACAGACCGCAGGGCTCAAACTTCGAAGGCATCAGGAACATATCGGCAGCGGCATACATACGCTGCGACAGCGCAGGATCGAACTCGATGCGCGCAGCCATAGTGCCGGGGTACTTGTCTTGGAAGTAGCGCAGGCCGTCCTCGTAGTCGCGATCACCGGTGCCCAGCACCGCCACCTGCACACCGCCGGACAGGATGCGGTCGAGCGCGTACATGACCAGGTCCATGCCCTTCTGACGTGTCAGGCGCGTGACCATCACCATGAGCGGACGGTCGTCGCGAACCTCGAGACCCAGCTCTTCCTGCAGCTTGGCCTTGCACACAGCCTTGCCAGAACGGTCCTCGACCGTGTAGTTTGCGGCAATGCGCTTGTCGGTCGCCGGGTCAAAGCCCGCCACATCAATGCCGTTCAAAATGCCCTGCAGCGCATAGGAGCGCTCGCGCAGTACGCCGTCCAGGCCCTCGCCAAACTCGGGCGTCTGGATCTCGTTGGCATAGGTGGGGCTTACCGTGGTGATGGCATCGGCATAGCGCAGCGCGCCCAACATGTAGTTGATGCTGCAGGCGTCGCAACGCAGCTGCGAGGCGGCAGCCGGAATGTGCGCCACGCCCAGGATGTCCTCCATCACGGTGTCGCTAAACTGGCCCTGGAACGCCACGTTGTGGATCGAGAATACGGTCTTGACGCGGTCGTACAGCGGCAGGCCCTGGTAGAACTCGCGCAGGAACACGGGCGCCAGTGCCGTCTGCCAGTCGTTGCAGTGCAGGATGTCGCACTCAAAGCCCTCGGGCAGGTGCTGCAGGCTCTCGGTGATGGCCTTGGAGAAAAAAGCAAAACGCTCGCCGTCGTCAAAGAAGCCGTACGGATAGTCGCGCGCAAAGTAGCGCTCGTTGTCGATGAACATATAGGTGACGCCGTCGTGCTCGAGCTTCTCGAGCCCGCAGTACTCGTTGCGCCAGCCCAGGCTCACGTAAAAGTCGGAGAAGTGCTCCATCTGCGACTTGTACTCGTCCTTGATGGTGGCGTACTTGGGCACCATCACGATGACCTCGGCGCCGGCGCGCACAAGCGCCGCGGGCAGCGAGCCCGCCACGTCGCCCAGGCCACCGGTCTTTACAAACGGTGCGCACTCGGCCGAGGCAAACACGATCTGCATCTTTTTGCTGGAATCTGCCATATTGTCTCCCTGTTGCAATTCGAGAATAGCCGCCTGGCGCAAACCGGGCGGCTATTCTGCATGTTACGAGCGATGTTGCGGTGCCTACGTTAATGCACGATGGTGGTATCGGGAGTTAACGGAGCCTTGCCCAGCACCAGGATGTTCTCGGGCGTGCCGCGAAGCTCGGTGTTGGTGGGAACCACGTTGTTCTTGTCCAGGATGGCATTCTCAACGCGGGCGCCGCTCTTGATGATGCAGCTCTGATTGATGATCGAGTTGGTCACCGAAGCGCCTTCTTCGACCACAACGCCGCGCGACAGGATCGAGTTGCGCACGGTGCCCTTGATGATGCAGCCGGCCGAGATGATCGAATTGCATGCGTGGCTACCGGTCGCATAGCGCGAAGGCGGCACGTCGTGAGCCTTGGTCAGGATCGGGCGCTCGGGGTCAAAGAGCTGGTCGGCCACGGTCTGGTCGAGCAGGTCCATGCTGCGGCGATACAGCGACTTCTCGCTAAACACGCCCACGACCTCGCCCTTGTACTCGTAGCTGCACACGTCGATGTTGCCAAAGTCGCCCTGGAGTGCCTCGAGCAGGTCCAGATAGTCGGCGGCCTGGTAGTGGTCGATGATCTCGAGCAGCGTCTCGCGGTTGACGATGCAGCAGTCCATTGAGGCGTTGTCGCCGTACACGACGCCGGCGCTCACGCCCGTCAGGCGGCCGTTCTCGTTGATCTGCAGCTTTGTCTCGTCATCGACGTTGCGCGTGGCCTTGCAGTACACCACGGTCATCTGGGCACCGGAGTTCTCGTGCGCATCGATGATGGTGTTGAGGTCCATGTTAAAGATGATGTTGGTGCCCATCATCACGACATAGGGCTTGTCCGAGCGCTGGAACAGCGTCTTGTTGGAGATGATGTCGCGCAGCAGGAAGCGCATGCCGCCCTTGGTGGTGCCGTACGCGTTGCCGGGCACCATGAACAGGCCGCCCTTCTTGCGGTCCAAGCCCCAGTCCTTGCCCGAGCCCACGTGATCGATCAGCGAGCGGTAGTTGCCCGGCATGACGACGCCGACGGTCTTAATGCCGGCATTCATCATGTTGGACAGCGGGAAGTCGATCAGGCGGTAGCGGCCCAAAAACGGAACGGACGCGATGGGGCGGTCCTTGAGCAGGACGCTGCCGTAGGTCGAAGAGTAGTTAGCGGTGATATAACCGATGGCCTTGCGATTGATCATCGGATCATTCCCCCTTCCCGATAACGACGTCATTTCCAACGACGGCCGTATCCTTGGTGGTATCGACAGAGCCGAGCTTCACGCCCTCTTCGACCGTGGAGTTCTCGCCCAAAATAGCGCGGCAGATGTGCGCGCCGCTCTTAACGTGCGCACCCGGCAGCAGCACGGAGTCCTCGACCACGGCGCGCTCCTCGATGATGACATCGGTCGAAAGGATCGAGTGGCGAGCGGTGCCGTAGATCTTGCAGCCGTTGGAGACCAGGCAGTCGTCTAGGCGGCCGTCCGGGCCAATGTAGTGCGGCGGTCGCGTGGTGATGTTGGACATGATGGGGAAGTTCTTGTCGAACAGATCGAACTCGGGGTTGTTGCCCAGCAGGTCCATCGAGGTCTCGTGGAAGCTGGCGATGGTGCCGACGTCTTTCCAAAAGCCGTGGAACTCGTAGCTGTACAGGCGCTTGTTCTCTCCGAGCAGCTTGGGGATGATGTCCTTGCCAAAGTCATGGCTCGAGCGCTGGTCCAGAGCGTCCTGCTCGAGCGCCTCGATCAGGACGTCGGCCGAGAAGATGTAGATGCCCATGGACGCGAGGTTCGAATCGGGCTTCTCGGGCTTCTCGGTAAACTTGGTGATGCGGCCGTCCTCGGGGTCGGTGGTCAGGATGCCAAAGCGGCTGGCCTCCTCCCACGGCACGGGCATAACGCTCACCGTGAGGTCTGCGTTGTTCTCAATGTGCGTCTTGAGCATCTTGCGGTAGTCCATGCGATACAGGTGATCGCCCGAAAGAATCAGGACGTACTTGGGGTCGTTGGCCTTGATATAGTCAAGGTTCTGCGTAATGGCGTCGGCCGTGCCCGCATACCAGGCGCCGCCGGTCTGCGTCTCGTACGGCGGCAGGATCGACACGCCGCCATCGCGGCTGTCCAGATCCCAAGCCTCGCCAGAGCCCACGTAGGCATGCAGCAGGTAGGGACGGTATTGCGTCAGAACGCCCACCGTGTCGATGCCCGAGTTGGAGCAGTTGGACAGCGAAAAGTCGATAATGCGGAACTTGCCACCAAAGCTAACCGCCGGCTTAGCGATCTTTTGGGTGAGTGCCCCCAATCGGCTGCCCTGTCCTCCTGCGAGGAGCATCGCGATGCATTCTTTCTTACTCATCGATTTCTCCTTCTGTCATCGATGTTCTTAAACCCATTAGCGACGGGCGCGGCGCTCGGTCGCGCCCGTCGAGTAATGCCGTGCTGGCATAAGGGAGCTTGCGCGCCTTTAAGCGTGCCAGATCTCGTCGCGGTACTCGCGAATGGTGCGGTCGCTCGAGAACCAGCCGGAGGAGGCGGTGTTGAGCAGCGCCTTGCGGTTCCAGGTCTCCTGGTCGCCGTAGCTGTTCGTGAGCTTCTCCCATGCATCCACGTAGCTGCGGAAGTCTGCCATGACCAGGTCGGGGTCGTTGTTGTTCATGAGCTCGTTGTAGATGCTCTCGAAGTTGCCCGAAAGACCCGCAAAGGTGTTGTCCTTGAGCTCGTCCATCACGCGGCCCAGACGCTCGCGGTCGCCGTTGAGGGTATCCCACGCAAAGTAGCTGTTGGATGCCCAGAGCTGCTCGACCTCGGGAGCGGTCAGGCCAAAGATGGCCTCGTTCTCGCGGCCGGCCAGGTCGGCGATCTCGATGTTGGCGCCGTCGAGGGTGCCCAGCGTAATGGCGCCGTTCATCATGAGCTTCATGTTGGACGTGCCCGAGGCCTCCTTACCGGCCGTGGAGATCTGCTCCGAGATCTCGGCGGCGGGGTAGATGAGCTGGGCGTTGCTCACGCGGAAGTTGGGGATAAAGCAGACCTTCATGACCTCGTTGACGCGCGGGTCGTTGTTGATGACGTCGGCCACGGAGTTAATGAGGCGGATGGTCTCCTTAGCGAAGGTGTAGCTCGAGGCAGCCTTGCCGCTAAAGATGAAGGTCGTCGGCGTCACGTGGAAGTTGGGATCGGCGATGCGACGGTTGTAGATGTCCATCACCTTCATGATGTTCATGAGCTGGCGCTTGTAGGCATGGAAGCGCTTAACCTGAACATCGAAGACGGTGTTGGGGTCAATGACCAGACCGGTCTCGGCCTTAACGTAGGCGGCCAGACGCTCCTTGTTGGCGCGCTTGGAGGCTCCCACGGCCTTCAGGAACTCACTGTCGTTCTGGAACTCCTTGAGTTTCTCAAGCTCAAAGGCGTCCTTAAGCCAGCCGTCGCCAATGGCATCGGTGACGAGCTTGGCGTAGGTGGGGTTGGCCTCGGCAAAGAAGCGACGGTGCGAGATGCCGTTGGTCTTGTTGTTGAACTTCTCGGGCGTGAGGGCATAGAAGTCCTTGAGCACGATGTTCTTGATGATGTCGGAGTGGATCTTGGCCACGCCGTTTACGCTGTGGCTGCAGATCACAGACAGGTTGGCCATGCGAATCTCGCCGTCCCACAGGATGGCGGTCTGGCGCAGACGCTCCTGCCAGCCCTCCTGCGTGGTGTCGAACGACTCGTGCCAACGACGGCTGATCTCGTCGATGATCTGGTACACGCGGGGGAGGAGCTTGGAGAACGTGCCGATGGGCCACTTCTCCAGAGCCTCGGGCAGGATGGTGTGGTTGGTGTAGCTCACGACCTGCGTCACGATGTTCCAGGCGTCGTCCCACTCGAGCCTCTTCTCGTCGATGAGGATGCGCATGAGCTCGGGGCCGCACATGGCAGGGTGCGTGTCGTTGGTGTGGATGGCAACAAACTGCGGCAGCAGCTCCCAGTTCTCGCCGTGCTCCTTCTCAAAGGTGTCGAGTAGGCTGTAGATGCCGGCCGAGACAAACAGGTACTCCTGCTTCAGGCGCAGCAGACGGCCGTGCTCCCCGGCGTCGTTGGGGTAGAGGATGGCGCTGATGGCCTCGGCCTCGGCGCGCTCGGCGTCGGCCAGGGCATAGTCGCCGCGGTTGAAGGCCTCCAGGTCAAAGTGCTCCTCGACCGGCTCGGCAGCCCAGACGCGCAGCTTGTTGACGGTCTCGCCAGCATAGCCCACCACTGGGATGTCATAAGGGACGGCCAGGATGTCCTGTGTGTCCACCGTGCGGTAGAACGTGCGGCCGTTCTCCTCAAAGCCCTCAACATGGCCACCAAACTTGATCGTCACGGCCTTGTCCTGACGACGGACCTCCCAGGGATAGCCGTGGGTGAGCCACTCGTCGGTAGCCTCGACCTGGCTGCCGTTGACGATCTCCTGCTTAAACAGGCCGTAGCGGTAGCGCATGCCGTTGCCGTAGCCGGCAATGCCCTCGGCTGCCATGGAATCCA
>CAUADW010000087.1 GCA_958427895.1 uncultured Collinsella sp. | reverse complement strand
AGCTTAGAACTTGTGGCCGCACTTCTTGCAGACGCGCAGCTTGTTCTTGCCGTCCTTCTCGTGACCGACGCGGGTAACCTTACCGCACTCGGGGCAAACGAGATTGACGTTGGAGGCGTCGATGGGAGCCTCCTGCGAAACGATGCCGCCCTGCTGGTTGGCAGCGTTGGGCTTGACGGCCTTCTTGACGACCGAAACGCCCTCGACAACGACCTTGTTCTCGGCGGGGAGAGCACGCAGGACAACGCCCTGCTTGCCGCGATCCTTACCAGAGAGAACCTGGACCTTATCGCCCTTCTTGATATACATATATCTCCCCTAACTACAGGGTCTCGGGAGCGAGCGAGACGATCTTCATGTACTTCTTGTCACGAAGCTCGCGAGCGACGGGCCCGAAGATACGGGTGCCGACGGGCGAACCATCGTTGTTGATGACAACGCAGGCGTTCTCATCAAAGCGAATGTAGGAGCCATCCTTGCGGCGGATCTCCTTAACGGTGCGAACGACGACGCAACGGACAACGTCCTTCTTCTTGACGTTGGCGCCAGGGGTAGCCTCCTGGACAGCACCGATGAACACATCGCCGATGCCTGCATAACGACGCTTGGAACCGCCAAGCACCTTGATGCAGCGAATCTTGCGAGCGCCGGAGTTGTCGGCGACGTTCAGCATGGTTTGCATCTGAATCATGGTAGATGTTCCTCCGAACTAAGAACCGAAGAGAGGTGCGCAGCCTTTAGACGGCCTGTGGTATGCAAACCAGGCATACGCACATCTTCGGAAACGTACAAGTCGTAAGAGCGACTGCTTATTTAGCGCGCTCGACGACCTCGATGAGGCGCCAACGCTTCATCTTGGACATAGGACGGGTCTCCATAACGCGGACGGTATCGCCCACGCCAGCCGTGCACTCCTCGTCGTGAGCGTGCAGCTTCTTGGAGCTGGTCATCATCTTGCCGTACTTGGGGTGACGCTTGCGCTCGGTGATGGTGACAACAATGGTCTTGGCACCGGAGACGGAGGTAACGACACCCGTACGGACCTTACGCGAGTTACGCGAATCAGTCATGTTCTCTCCTTAGGTCCTACTCGGCGACAGCGGACTTCTCCGCTGCGATCTCGCGGGCGCGCTGCTCCGTGAGGACGCGAGCGATGTCCTTCTTCACGGTGTTGACGCGAGCGGTGTTGTCCAGCTGGCTGGTGGCCATCTGGAAACGAAGGTTAAAGAGCTCGGCGCGCATTTCCTTCAGCTTCTCAACGAGCTGAGCGTCCGAGAGCTCACGAATCTCTGCGGGCTTCATTAGTTCTCCTCCTTGGCGGCGGCGGCGTCCTCAGCAGCCCACTTGGCCTCGAGAGCGGCCTCCTCAGCCATCTCCTTCTCGATGCGCTGCTCAGCGTTCTTAGCAGCAACAATCTTGGTCTTGATGGGAAGCTTGTGCTGTGCAAGACGCAGAGCCTCGCGAGCGACCTCCTCGGGCACGCCCATGACCTCGAACATGATGCGGCCGGGCTTGACGACGGCCACCCACTCCTCGGGGTTACCCTTACCAGAACCCATGCGAGTCTCGGCAGGCTTCTTGGTGATGGGCTTATCGGGGAAGATCGTGATGTAGACACGACCGCCACGCTTCATGTAGCGGGTCATGGCAATACGAGCGGCCTCGATCTGACGGTTGGTGATCCAATGGGCCTCGAGAGCCTGGATACCAAACTCGCCGAAATGCAGCTCGGTATTACCCTTGGCCTGGCCCTTCATGGAGCCACGCTGCACCTTGCGGTGAAGAATACGCTTAGGGGCAAGCACTACTGACCCCTCCTCTCGGAGTTACGACGACGAGGACGGGAAGAGCCCTCGAGTGCAGGGTTGGGAACAGGCTGGCCCGGGAGCTTCTCGCCCAGGTAGATCCAGACCTTCACGCCGCAAGCGCCCATGGTGGTGCTGGCGACAGCCGTGCCGTAGTCGATCTTGGCACGGAGGGTGTGCAGAGGCACGCGACCCTCGCGGTACCACTCACGACGGCCCATCTCGGCACCGCCGAGACGACCGGAGCACTGGATACGGATGCCCTTAGCGCCGGCCTTGCGGGCGGACTGGACAGCCTTGCGCATAGCGCGACGGAAGGCAACGCGGCCCTCGAGCTGCTCAGCAATGGACTGAGCAACGAGGTTGGCGTCGAGCTCGGGGCGCTTGATCTCGACAACGTCGACGGAGAGCTGGCCCTTGGAGACGCCAGCGACCTTCTCGAGCTCGGTGCGGAGGGTATCGATCTCGGCACCCTTCTTACCGATGACAACGCCGGGGCGAGCGGTGAGGATGATGACCTTCACCTTGTCGCCAGCGCGCTCGATCTCGACGCGGGAGACAGCTGCGCGGGAAAGACGCTTCTCGAGGTACTTGCGGATCTCGAGATCGTTACCGAGGGTCTTAGCGTAATCCTTCTCTGCGAACCAGCGGGAGCGCCAGTTCTCGGTGATGCCAAGACGGAAGCCGGTGGGGTAGACTTTCTGACCCATACAGCTTTACGCCTCCTTTCGAGGAGCAACGACGACGGTGATGTGGGAAGTACGCTTCAGAATGCGAGAAGCGGAACCCTTGGCGCGGGGACGGATGCGCTTAAGCGTCGGACCCTCGTCAACATAGGCAGCGGCGACAACCAGGTTGTCAGCACGCAGACCGTTGTTGTTCTCGGCGTTCGCAACGGCGGAACGGAGAACCTTCTCGACATCCACGGCGACGGCGCGGTCGCAGAAGTGGAGGATGTCGAAGGCCTGAGCGACAGGCTTGCGGCGGATCAGATCGACCACCAGGCGGGCCTTGCTGGGGGAAACACGCACGTACTTAGCGACGGCGCGAACCTCGGTGGCCTCAGTTTCAATAGACTTAGTTGCCATTTACGGTTAACCCCCTATTTGGCCTTGTGGCCACGGAACGTACGAGTCGGCGCGAACTCGCCGAGCTTGTGACCAACCATGGACTCGGTAACATACACGGGCACATGCTTGCGGCCGTCGTGGACGGCGATGGTGTGACCAACCATCTCGGGGAAGATGGTGGACGCGCGGGACCAGGTCTTCACGACGTCCTTCTTGCCAGCCTCGTTCATCGCGGTGATACGCGAGAGAAGGCGAGTCTCCACGAACGGGCCCTTTTTGAGACTTCTGCTCATAAGTGCTTTCTCCTAAAACTCGGTATCCGAAATTACTTCTTACGGCGACGAATGATGTGCTGGTTCGAGACCTTCTTCTTCTTGCGCGTACGAAGGCCCTTCGTCGGCTTACCCCAGGGGGTAACAGAGGGACGACCAGAGGTGTGGTTCTTGCCCTCGCCACCGCCGTGCGGGTGGTCAACAGGGTTCATGACGGTACCGCGGACGGTCGGGCGCACGTTCATGTGGCGCTTACGGCCGGCCTTGCCGATGACGATGTTGGAGTGATCGGCGTTGCCGACCTCACCGACGGTGGCGCGGCAGGTAACGAGGATGCGGCGCATCTCGGAGGAAGGCATACGAACGATAGCGTACTTGCCCTCCTTACCCATCAGCTGGCAGGAGTTACCGGCGGAACGGGCGATAGCAGCGCCCTTGCCCGGCTGGAACTCGACGGCGTGGATGAGCGTACCGACGGGGATGTCGGCGAGGGGCAGAGCGTTGCCCGGCTTGATGTCGGCGTCAGAACCGGACATGATGGTCTGACCGACCTCGAGGCCCTTGGGGGCCAGGATGTAGCGCTTCTCACCGTCAGCGTAATGCAGCAGAGCGATGCGAGCGGAACGGTTCGGATCGTACTCGATCGTGGCAACCTTGGCGGGCACGCCGTCCTTGTTGCGCTTGAAGTCGATTACGCGGTAACGACGCTTCACGCCGCCGCCCTGGTGGCGGGTGGTGATGCGGCCGTTGTTGTTACGACCGGCCTTCTTGGGCAGGGGCTCGAGAAGAGACTTCTCGGGCTTGGTGCAGGTGATCTCGGAGAAGTCGGAGATCGTCTGCCAACGCCTACCAGCGGAGGTCGGCTTAAGGTGCTTTACAGCCATTACAATCCCTTTCAATAGGAATCCGTTAGCCATCGCAGACAGGGATTCGAGGTTCTGCCTCGGGTGCGATGACACCGGACGTATACACGGTTCCGGGCGTGTCCATTTAATACGCCCAAAACCTTGAGCTCTCGCCTCCCCTATTTGGGAGGCATGAGCTCACTCAACAGCAGCGAGTCTTAGGCCTGGTTGCCAAAGACCTCGATGGTGTCGCCCTCGGCCAGCGTGACGATGGCCTTCTTCCAAGAACGGGTCTTGCCGGCGACATAGCGCACGCGCTTGGTCTTGGGCTTGACCGTCAGGGTGTTCACGCGAACGACCTTGACGCCGAAGATCTCCTCGACAGCGTCCTTGATCTGATACTTGTTAGCATCCTTGGCGACCTCGAACGTGTACTTGTTCAGCTCCATGCCGGAGAAGGAACGCTCGGACACGATCGGACGGATGATGATCTCGTGGGCGGTCATTTATGCAAGCACCTCCCCGAAGTGAGCGGCGATGTCGGCGGGCATCAGCACAGCGTTGTTGTTGACGAGATCGTAGGTGTTGGCCTCGTCGGCAGTGATGATGAACGTCTTGGGAATGTTGCGGAACGACAGGTAGGCGTTGACGTCCTCATCGCGAACGATGATGGTCAGACGCTTGCCCTCAAGGCCGAGAGCCTTGAGCATGGCAACGGCAGCCTTGGTGGAAGGCTTCTCGAAGCCGTAGTCGTCGACGAGCACGAGCTCGCCATCGGCCAGCTTGGCGGACAGCGCAGAGCGCATAGCCAGCTTGACCTCCTTGTTGTTCATACGCTTAGCGTAGGAACGGGGCTTGGGGGCGAAGACAACGCCACCGTGACGCCACTGGGCAGCACGGATGGAACCCTGGCGGGCACGGCCGGTGCCCTTCTGACGCCAAGGCTTCTTGCCGCCACCGGAAACCTCAGAGCGGCCCTTAGCGGACTGGGTGCCCTGACGCCAAGAGGCCATCTGGCACTTGACGATGTGGTGCATAACGTGGATGTTCGGCTCGATGCCGTACACCTCAGCGGCGAGCTCGGCCTCGGCGACCTTCTTGCCCTCGCTGTTCTTTACTTCAAACTTTGCCATTTAAGTGTTCTCCTTGGTATGACGCTGGGCTAAATGGGCTGGGCCCTTAGGCCATACGGATGGCGACGAGACCATTCTTGGCACCCGGGACAGCGCCCTTGACCAAGATGAGGTTCTGCTCGGCATCGATGCGGACAACGGAAAGGTTCTTGACGGTAACGCGCTCGTTACCCATGTGACCGGCCATCTTGACGCCCTTGAGGACGCGCGCAGGATAGGCGCACTGACCGATAGAACCGGGGTGACGCTGGAAGTGAGAACCATGCGTCATAGGACCGCGGCGCTGACCCCAGCGCTTGATGCGACCCTGGAAGCCCTTACCCTTGGAGGTACCGATGACGTCGACCTTCTCGACATCAGCGAAATCAGCGACGGTGACGACCTCGCCGACCTTGTGCTCCTCGCCGTTCTCGACGCGGACCTCACGAAGGAAACGGACAGGCTCGACGCCAGCCTTGGCGAAGTGACCAGCCATGGGCTTGTTCACGTTCTTGGCCTTGATGTCGCCGAAACCGATCTGGACGGCGTCATAGCCGTCGGTTGCCTGAGTTTTAACCTGCGAGACAGCGCAGGGGCCAGCCTGGATGACCGTGACGGGAACGACGTTGTCGTCCTCGTCCCAAACCTGGGTCATGCCAATCTTGCGGCCGAGAATCATGCTGATCAAGATATGATCCCAACTCTCGCGTGGTCTTGGGACAATGCGTACACCACCGAGCGTACGCCCCTAGAGGACCACTACTTACACGACGTGCTCCCCAGCCTTGTATTGCGTCCAGACTACCTGACAACCCTATTAAGCAGGCATTTTGTCCAGCCAGAATACTCCCCTGGTTTCACACAGCTGTTTAGTATACACGGCTGCGGGCGTATCCATCGAGATTCATATTTCACTCACATTGTTTACGCAGGTAAAGTGCGTGGA
>CAUADW010000086.1 GCA_958427895.1 uncultured Collinsella sp. | reverse complement strand
GGTTATGCGAGATGCCCACGATGATACGCCCAAAGCTGACGTTCGCGACAAACAACGCCACAGCCACGCCCCAAAACGCTCGCTCCCTCTCGGGTTCGAGCCCATGCGATGGATACAAAAAAGCCCGGCTACCGTAGTAGCCGGGCCGTTGCGTTTGGAGCGGACAACGGGGCTCGAACCCGCGACCCCAACCTTGGCAAGGTTGTGCTCTACCAACTGAGCCATGTCCGCATATGTAAAACAAAACGGGCGCCGGAGCGCCCGGATGTTGCCTGGAGGCGAAGCCCGGATTCGAACCGGGGGTAAAGGCTTTGCAGGCCTCTGCCTTACCACTTGGCCACTTCGCCGAAAAAGGACCGCCTAAACGGTCCGGAAATGCAATGGAGCGGACAACGGGGCTCGAACCCGCGACCCCAACCTTGGCAAGGTTGTGCTCTACCAACTGAGCCATGTCCGCTTGCGGGTTATTAATTTACGCGAGTTGTCCAAAAGACGCAAGTACTTTTTTCAAAAAACTTGTCTGCCGCATGTTCTTAGTAGCTAAACGCGCTAAAGCGATTGGCTAGGCACACGATTCCAGCGCTCCGCTAAACAGCTTCACCATCTGCACGCGCGTGCCGGCGCCGTCCGTACGACGAGCAACCTCCACGTTATCGACGAGCATACGCATAAGCTTGATGCCACGGCCGCGTTCCTCGGATGCGACCGGTTCGCTCGTTTCATCGATAGAATAGCCGGCACCTCGATCAAGCACCTCAACCACAACGCGATCGCCATAGGCCTGAACCGTCAGGACGCACCCGATACCGCCCGCATGGTCATAGGCATTACCCAGCGCCTCCCCCGACGCCAATGCGACATCGTAGCACTCGTCACGGCGCAACGGAAGCGATTCAAGGAGTTCGGCGATGCGATGTCGGTAGTATGGAAGATTCTCGATACCCTGACGGACCTCGACGCTCTTACTCCAGCGAGGCAGCTCCCCCACCGGAATGGCGGGAATAGACTCCCGTGCCGGCCCCGCGACATGAAGGATATCGACAAGACGAGCAATCTCCAAAAAGCGAACAACTTCACCTGATGCATTGACGAGCGAAAGCAGGCCTTCTCGCCTCATGAGCTCACGAGCGCGCGTAAGCAGGAATGCCAAGCCCGTCGAATCGATAAAGCTAACAGTCTGACAGTTGATGACGACACGACGCACGCCGCGGCCAATCAAAGCATCCAGCCGCCGACGCAGCGCAGGCACCGTGGCGATGTCGATATCGCCTGGTGGCGTCAAAACCGCTATGTCATTCCACTCATTCATACGACCATGGTTCCCCAAAAAAGCCCACTCGATGCATTCGTTTCCCCAACCGTACGGATTCAGCCCGCCCAGCGTCGTCTATGAACGACCCCGTAAAAACTCAAGGGACACCAATGCAATGTCATCGTCCAGCGCCGATTCGGTAAATCGGTCAAGCTCGCCCAAGACCTTGCCGCAGATTCCCGATACGCCCTCACCCGAGACAGAGAGCAGAAGGTCACGAAGGCGCTGCTCGCCAAAGAACGCTCCGGTGCGGTCGCGGGCCTCAATCGTTCCATCCGTATACATAAAGAGCATATCGCCGGGGGCGAACGTAAAGGCACCCGTCTCGTACACCATGCCTTCGAATGCGCCGATTACGCCCGATTGGCATCCAAGCAGTTCGACCTCTCCCCCACGGGCCTCGCCGCCACCCAGCGGCATCGACTCTGGCCTGATGACCATGGTCGGAGGATGGCCCGCCGAACAATACGTTGCGCGTCCGGCTTTAAGGTCAATCTTGGCGATAAAGGCCGTCACGAACGTCTCGACCCTCGAAAAGCCCATGAGCATGCTGTTAAGGGAGCGTGCCATGCGGGCGGGCCCCGCACCCTCCCAGGCATAGGCCGTCAGGGCCGTCTTGACGAGCGCGGACATCGATGCGGCCTCAATGCCTTTGCCAGACACATCACCCAGAATCATGACGGCGCAGTCGTCGGGAAGTCGGATGAGCGTATAGAAATCGCCGCCGACCAACGCCGAGTTCGTGGCCGACAGGTATACCGAATCGGTTGCGATACCTGGAACATCCCCCAGGGAATTTCTCATGCCGATCTGGAGGGTCTGAGCGATATGGCGCTCCTCGCGCTTTTGAGATTCGCCTTCGTAGATCAGTTCAAAGTCATGCGCCAAGTGCACCAAGTAGTCATATTCAAGGTCATCAATCGGCTCTTGGCTGCCATCACGAAGCAGCAGTGCGCGCGTCGTCGGGCCCTTCGCAACAGAAGCAGGAACAATCGCGTCGTTGCTGTGCTTGCCATCACCCTCAGAGCGCGGGCGCCCCGCCTCGATGCCGGAGTCGACGTAGAGACCCTGGCAAGGCAGACCATGCGTCCTAAGCCAGCCTCCCATAGGCATCGATTCATCAACGCGAGTTATACGGACGTGCTTAAGGTCCTCGGCACTCGTGCCGCCCAAAACAGATGCCTCAAAGCCATCAGGGCCAGCTCCCAGACGTGCCGCCGGCGCCGTCGTGGAAAAGAAAAGCTTCTCGGGATCGTCCGGCAAAGCAACGCGACTGCCGCCTTCAAAATCTATGACATAGGAGTCCAGACTGGCGTCATACTCAACAGGGCAAAAATGGCAGTTGAGCATATTGCAGATCTCGGACGATACCGCCTGGGTAGCCGCGGCGGAATCGTCTAGAAAGGTAAACAGCTCATCACGTAAGACATTGAGCGAGCGGCCAAGCTCGGCCGTGCGACGAGAGCGAAGGCTCGATGCCATTCCGACCAGCTGGATAGACAGGTAATCGCAAATGACCTCAAGTACATTAACGTCATAGGCGAGCGGTGCCTGGGGGCGTTTCCAACCAACTTCCAACACGCCAAGGATCTGCGTACCGTAAAAAACGGGAAGACAGATCTCGCTGCGGTACGGAGGCATATCCTGCATGCGCAACAGGTGCTTAGAACGATTATCCAGGTCCATGAACATACCGGAGGCGGCCCTATCGCCCTCAAGGTCCTGCTGAATCGACAAGCGACAGGCACGCGACTCGCGAAGAACATACGTCGGAATGCCAGCGCCATACGGCAAAAACTCGGGCAGGTAGCTGTCGTGCAGCTCCTTGGAGACACCGCGAAGCTTAAAACCGCCGCTCTCAGAAAAATAGATAGCGGCACCCGAAGCATCGAGCGTTCCTACAAGTTGGTTTAAAACGGTATCAAGCAGACTGGGTAACTCATCGGAGCCCACAGTGCTCATAATGACCGAGAGCGTGCCTGAGAGACGCTTGTTCGCCACTCTGAGCTCCGATAACGCACGCTTGAGTTGACGGTCATGAGAATACTGCTCCTCGATACTGTGAAGTGCCACCAGGACGCGTGGCGCTCGGCGCCCAAAGATGCGTGGAGGCGTTACGGAGCCTGCACGAACCAAGACGGGGATAAAGGAGCCGTCACTCAGCTTGAGCATCAGTTCGCTCTCGGAGCCATCAGTTTCAAATGGCAGACGATGTTCCGTCGCACGTTCAAAAGCGGACGAATACAGGACGTCTTTAACATCTCCACCGACGACATCGGCGCGTTCTTCGCACATCAAACCAAGTAAGCGATTATTCACATGCAGAATGGTTCCGTCGAGCTCGCAGATGATGACAGCATCGCTCGTGATCTCGACTAGTTGGGCAACGTCTGCCCACTCGTTGCGTTCAAGCGTTTCCATCGTGGACCCCACCGTCTATCGGTAACAAAAAAGCCTCCGAAGAGGCTTCTCAAATGCGATGGTGTCGGAGGCGGGACTTGAACCCGCATGACCAAAAAAGCGGTCACTAGCACCTCAAGCTAGCGCGTCTGCCAATTCCGCCACTCCGACATGCTATGTTGTTGATTCACGGTTCGTTTTGTTGGACCCGCGCGTTCAACGAGGAAGATAATAACCTATGATTCGAGAACTGTGCAAGCACTTTTTTCAAAAAAGTTTACGAATTTGTAAATGCGCAGGTAGATCTATATGTCCGGGCCGGAATGGGGCAACTTCCCAACGCGTCCTCGGGCATGCGGTACATTTTGATTCGCGCTTCGCGCTACAAAATGTACCGCCCCCTGCGGAATGCGTTGGGAAGTTGCCCCCATTCCGGCCCTACAGCCACATACTCCAAGTACGATTCTCAAACATATTCTGAGGCTGATATAAATTTGGTGGCTCGGCTTTGCCGAGCCCTTATATGGAGCTCCGGCCTCACTAACTTTCCTATTAGATTAAGTGAGCGATCAAGGAATCACACCCCTTCCTGCCGCGTTGTCGCAGGGCCCGCCCTGGAGTTACTTTTCAGAACATTCCGCAGGACGCAAGAAACCCCCGCCGCACGAAGTGCGCAGCGGGGGTTTCTTGCATGTCCGAGGACGTTCTGAAAAGTAACTCCAGGGCGGGCCCGGACGAGAACAACCGACTACAGGTCGATGTGCGATTCCTTGATCGGGAACGGCTCGGCGAAGTGGCAGGCACAGCAGTGGCCCGGAGCAACTTCCTTAAACTCAGGAAGCTTCTCGGAGCAGATGTCCTGCGCGATCGGGCAGCGCGTGTGGAAACGGCAGCCGGTCGGCGGATCCAGCGGTGACGGCGGATCGCCGGCAAGGATGATACGCTTACGGGTCTTCTGGATATCAGGATCGGGAACCGGCACGGCAGACAGTAGCGACTGCGTGTACGGATGGTGAGGCTCGCTATAAAGCGTCTTCCAGTCCGAAACCTCGACCATCTTACCCAGATACATAACGGCAACGCGATCGGAGATGTGCTGCACGACGGACAGGTCGTGGGCGATAAACAGATACGCGGTACCGAACTTGTCCTGCAGTTCCTTGAGCAGGTTAAGAACCTGGGCCTGAATGGACACATCCAGAGCGGAAACCGGCTCGTCGCAGATAATAAGCTTAGGCTTCAGAGCGAACGCGCGGGCAATGCCGACACGCTGACGCTGACCGCCCGAGAACTCATGCGGATAGCGGTTGATGTGCTCGGGGTTCAGACCGACGACGTCCAGCAGCTCGCGGACACGCTCAATGCGCTCTTCCTTGGTGCCCACGCCGTGAATGGTCATGGGCTCGGAGACGATCTCGCCGATGGTCATACGGGGATTCAGCGAAGCATAAGGATCCTGGAAGATAAACTGCATCTCGCGACGCATGTCCTTGATCTCATGCTTGCTCATCTCGGCAACATCTTTGCCCTGGAAGAACACTTTGCCGGCCGTCGGCTTGGTCAGGCGCATGATGGTGCGGCCCGTCGTGGACTTACCGCAACCAGACTCACCAACCAGACCAAAGGTCTCGCCAGGATAAATCTCAAAAGAGATGTCATTTACTGCAGAGACAACACGCTTGGAGAAGCGCTTGGCGAACATGCCGGACTCAGCGGGGAACTCCTTAGAGAGGTGCTCGACCTTCAGCAGCGGAGTGCGCTCGTTATTGTCTGCCATTTACGCCTCGCCTCCCTTCTTGGAATCCTTGCGCGTACGGGACGTCTCAGGAGCGTTCTTGAGGAACTCGGGGTCACCGGAGTAGTGGCACGCAGAGTAATGACCAGACTCGGTGACAACGCGCTCGGGGCGCTGCTTGCGGCACTTGTCCGTCGCATAGGGACAACGAGGAGAGAAGACGCAGCCCTCAGGCAGGTTCATGAGCGAAGGCGGGTTGCCGTGAATCGGCGTAAGCGGCTTCTTCTCTTCGATGGCCTGCTCCGGGATGGAGCGGATAAGGCCCCAGGTGTAGGGGTGGCGACTCTCGTAGAAGATTTCCTCAGCAGTACCGAACTCGACGGGACGGCCGGCGTACATAACCATGATCTTATCGGCCATATCGGCAACGACGCCCAGGTCATGGGTAATCATGATGATGGCGTTGCCGTTCTTCTCCTGCATTTCCTGCATGAGCTCGATAATCTGAGCCTGAATGGTAACGTCCAGAGCCGTCGTGGGCTCGTCGGCAATCAGGATATCGGGATCGCAGGCAAGAGCCATAGCGATCATGACACGCTGACGCATACCGCCGGAGAACTGGTGCGGATACTCATTGACGCGCTTCTCGGGCTCGGGGATACCCACGA
>CAUADW010000085.1 GCA_958427895.1 uncultured Collinsella sp. | reverse complement strand
ACCGTGTGCGGCATGGAAGGTTCTTGGGGCCACGGAGCACCAATCGTCGAATAGCTTAAGAAAGCGTACGGCGGTCTGGCTATGAGGCCTTGGACAGCCGATGCAAAACAATAAGCGAAACGCGAAAAGGGGGCTCGCCATGTGGCGGGTCCCCTTTTGAACATTGGAGAAGACCATGGGTATTAAAGCGTGTGCGGCTGGTTTTTGCTGCGCGGACGTCTATCAAAACATCGGCGTGTTCTATCCGACTGGTAATGGCATTGACTGGGGTATCCATCTTGCACGAATGGGCGTTTCGGTATCCGCCGTGTCGGTTGTCGGCAAGGACGAGTACGGAGACAAGATGAGAGAGGCGCTGGCCGCTGAGGGGTTCGATATCTCACATCTGCGGGTGGAAGATGGCGACACCTCGGTGATGCTCATGGCATTGAAAGACGGCGTCGATCGCGTGCATCTCGAGGCAATCGATGGCGTAATGGAGACATATCGACCGAATGAAGACGACCGGGCGTTTATCCTAGAGCATGACATCATTCATACCGACCTGTTTGGCAATTGTTTGGACCTCCTGCCCGAATGGCATGATGCGGGCAAGACGGTGGTTATGGACTTCTCGGTGTTCAGCCAGGATCCCGAATATGCCTGTGAGGCTCATTTTCCTTACGTAGACTATGCGTTCATGTCGTTTGAAGAGGACACTCCGGAGCTGCGGGACTGGGTACGCCACGTGCAGGAATTGGGACCGCGCGTTGCGGTTGCCACGCTTGGCGAGAAGGGGAGCATTGCCTATGACGGTGAGCGCTTCTATGAGTGCGGGATCGTACCGGCGGAGAAGGTCGTTAATACCGTGGGTGCCGGCGACTCGTATATTGCCGGGTTTACCAAGGGCGTGATCGATGGCCTTGATATTCCGGCGTGTATGAAGGCGGGCGCTGAGCTGTCGTCCCGAGTGATTGGTTCGTTTGAGCCGTACTAGGGTCAAATGCCTGGAAAGGAGTATGAAATGGTTATCGACATGTTGGTCCATCCTATGCTCTACGGCGAGATCTGTACGCCGGGTGATGAGCCTGATGGATTCGGTTTTTGGTCACGAGAATTTGGTATGGGGCATATGGGTCCCATGGATTGGGACGAGCTTCAAGTCGAGATGGACGTCTGCGATGTGCAGAAGAGCGTGCTCATGCCGCTCGATGTAACCACGGCATGCGGAGGGCACTTTGGCACCAACGACCAGATTGCCATGCTGGTTGCCGCGCATCCCGATCGTCTGTGGGGATTTGCGAGCGTAGACCCGCAGGTGAGCGGTGCCGCAGACGAATTGGAGCGCGCCTTTACCGAGTTGGGGGCAAAGGGGCTTTGCCTGCATCCTGCAAAGCAGGGTTTTGCCCCCGATGATGCTGTGGCCGAGCCGCTTTACGAGCTGTGCGAGCGCTATAACAAGCCGGTGGTTTTCCATGCCGGTATGTCTTGGGAGCCGGGCGCAGAGCTCTCGCGCAGTAACCCGCTTGCATTTGAGCACACAATCGCAACGCATCCAAATGTGCGCTTTAGTTTGACTCACTTTGGCTGGCCCTGGGTGCGCGAGACCGTGGCGATGCTGCTCAAGTATCCTAACTGCTACACGGACACCTCTATCACTTACATCGATTCGCCCGAGGAGATGATGCAGCGTCTTTTCACGGTCGATATGGGGTCGCTGTGGTATGAGCGCGCGCTATCGCACCAAGTGATGTTCGCCAGCAATACGCCGCGTTTCCGTGCGTTCAAACTCAAGCGGGCGCTCGATACCGTGTCCATGCGCGATGATGCGCGAGAAAGGCTCTACTGGGGTAATGCCCTGCGTTTTCTTGAAGGGGATGAGTAAACATGGTGACGCTCGAAACATTGAGCTATCTATCGACTGCTCCGGACCAGTTCATCGATATTACCGAAGACGTGCACGCTGCCATCGAACGCAGCTCGGTGACCAATGGCTTGGCAGCGATTATTTTGTCGCATACGACCTGTGGAATCGTGGTAAACGAGGGGCTGCCCTGCGTGGAGACGGATCTTATGGAAACGCTTGATCGCATCGCCCCACTCGATGCCCCCTATGCACATGCACACTTCCTGCCGAGCTATGGAGCCACCGGCAACAACTCCTGCGGGCATATCAAGAGCATGATTTGTGGAAACAGTTGCTTCTTTCCCGTCCAAGATGGCCACATCGTGTGCGGAAGTGCCCAGAACATCTATCTTGCGGAGTTTGACGGTCCGCAGAAGCGAAAAGTGTACGTCGAGGTGCTGGGGGAGTAACGTCCCTGCAATAACTCTATGAAGGAGCACGTTATGTCGTTTCTAACCTCGATGTTCAAGACCGAAAAGCCGGTTATCGGAATGCTGCACCTGCGTCCTCTGCCGGGCGATCCACTGTATTACCCGGGCGGAAGCGTGTCGCAGGTCGTGGAAGCCGCCAAGCGCGATCTCGAGGCGTTGCAGCGGGGCGGTGTCGATGGCATTTTGATTACCAATGAGCTCTCGATGCCCTATGAGCAGCACGTTTCTCCCTCAACCCTTGCATCGATGGGCTATGTAATCGGGGCTCTATCCCATGATCTGTCGACCCCTTGGGGAGCTGAGGCTATTTACGATGGTGATGCCACAATCGAGCTGTGCGCTGCCATCGACGCGCAGTTCACACGCTGCAATTTTTGCGGTGCCTGGGCCGGTGATCTTGGGCTGATTAACCGAGATTTCGCTCACACCATGCGTCGCAAGGCGGCGCTGCGCTTGGACGACCTCAAGCTTTTTCACTTCATCACGAGCGAGGGGGAGGTTTATCTCAACGACCGCACGACTGCGGACATTGCCGATTCACTTCTCTTTAATTGCCTTCCGGATGCAATGGTCATCGGCGGTTCGGCTGCCGGTCGTGGCGCTTCGGGCGAGCTTGCCGATGAAGTCCGCGAGCGTGTTGGCGAAGTACCCGTGGTATGTGGCACCGGTTGTCGCGAAAATACCGTGGCTGACGTATTTGCTCACTACGATGGCGCGTTTGTCGGCACCTGCTTAAAGCGCGACGGAAAGCTGGATGCCCCGGTTGATGTTGAGCGGGTAGCTCGTTTTATGGCTGCCGCTCGTACGGCGCGAGGGGAGTAGGCACCTATGGCGCTC
Source organism: uncultured Collinsella sp. (assembly GCA_958427895.1). GTDB lineage: Bacteria > Actinomycetota > Coriobacteriia > Coriobacteriales > Coriobacteriaceae > Collinsella. The sequence goes on along the minus strand of CAUADW010000085.1, from coordinate 3,298 downwards.
TATCTGGGTATTGATATTGGGACAAGCGCCTCTAAAGGCGTTTTAATCGATGATCGATGCAACATCGTTTGCCAAGCCTCTTGTGGACATGAGACGGACAACCCGTGTGACGGATGGTACCAGCATGATGCGGAGGCAGTTTGGTGGGGCGATTTTTGCCGCTTGTCGCGCGAGCTGGTGGCGCGATCGGGGGTTAACGCGGCACAGATCGGATGCGTGGGCCTTTCCGCATTGGGTTGCGACTGTGTGCCGGTCGATACCGAGTGCAACGCGCTGGCGCCCGCGATTTTGTATGGAGTCGATGCACGTTCGAAGCCGCAGATTGACGAGCTTCTTTCCGAATATGGGTCAGATCGCGCACGCGAGCTTTTCGGGCACGATCCCTGTTCGTCAGATATTGCTCCCAAGATCTTGTGGTTTAAGGAGAATATGCCCGAGGTGCACGAACGTGCCGCGAAGTTCCTGACGGCGTCATCGTTTCTATGCGCAAAGTTGACGGGGCGTTTTACGGTGGACCGTTATTTGGCGGAGGATTTTCTTCCCCTATACGACCGCTATACCTGGAAGGTTGATGCTCGGGAATGTGCTCGTTTCTGCCGGCCTGACCAGATGGCGGAGGTAATGTCGGCTACCGATATTGCCGGGGTGATTACGCGGCGTGCGGCTGAGGCGACGGGGCTCGCGGCAGGGACACCTGTCTTAGTGGGAACGGGCGATTCTGGTGCCGAGGCCATTTCGACGGGTGTATTCCGTCCCGGCGATATGATGGTTCAGTTGGGGAGTACGGCGTATTTCATCTACCTAGCTGATCATATGATCGATGATGCCCGCCTGTGGCCGGGGACGTTTATCATTCCCGGAACTTACGGGATCTGCGCGGGGACCAATACGGCGGGCGCACTCACATCGTGGCTGCGCCAAGAGCTGTATCGCGACGCCGTAGAGGCCGAGGGCCACGGTGGTCCCGATGCCTATTCGGTTATGGCGCATGATGCCGCCGATGTGGCGCCGGGTGCCGATGGGCTCCTGTGTCTGCCGTACTTTGCGGGGGAGCGTACTCCGCTCAACGATCCCGAGGCGCGTGGCGTCTTCTTTGGCCTGACCGGAAGGCATACGCGAGCCCATATGGTTCGCGCCGCCTTGGAAGGCGTCGCGTATACCGTTGCATCCCATGTCGACATTATCGAGCGAGAGCATGGACTGCCAATTGGGCGCATTATGCTTGTCGGAGGTGGAACCAAGAATCCAGTTTGGATGCAGGCTATCGCCGACGTATGCGGGCGCGAGGTCTCGGTTGCCAAGGTTACGGTGGGTGCATGCTTCGGTGATGCCATCATGGCAGCTCTCGCAGGTGGCGCCTATGCATCATGGGATGAACTCGCCCGAGTCCTTGGCGTTGCGCAAACAATCGTGCCTGATATGACTGCCCACGAGTTATATGCGTCGCGCCGTCATATCTTCGACGAATTGTATGCACGCAACCGTGATCTCATGCACGAATTGGTGTAATGCTGCCGAATTGTACTGCCTACCAATAGGGACTGCGTTGTGCGATTCGCATGTCCCTTGGCATTTTAGCCCACAGGGGTTAGCGAAGGTCAAAAACAGCGTGCGCATTTGCTAAAACTGCCGACTCGATGCGCTTTGCGTCACAGTTTTTGAGTGAGGCAATGCGCATCGAGGTCCTTGTGAGCGATCTGATGAGCGACTGCGCGCTTGTTTCTGTGTTTGACTCGGCCGGCGCATCGGTCTCGAGCAGTAGACGGTCGAGTGGAATCTGTCGGGCATATTCGCGTCCACGTTTTGACGTAAGCATGCGTTCATTGACGGAAAAATAACAGCCCGCATTACGCGCGCGGGCGAGTTCGTCCGAAGTGCCGCTAAACCAGTGGAAGATGATAGCGGGGGAGTCGGGGTTTGGGATGAGTAGTCCATACGATTCGAGGACGTCCAGTACGGCTCCTGCTGAACGAACGGCGTGAATTGATATCACGCGCCCGGTAAGAGGATACTGCACGAGTGTATCGCAGAGCCGGTCAAATGCCTGTATTTGTAGCGGCTCACTTCCGGCAAAACGCGTGGAAAAGTCGAGTCCCACCTCGCCGATGTAGCGCTCTTGGGTGGCAACTTCGCAAAGCAGATTGACTTCGGCAGGACCGCAGCGGCCGTCGGCGAGCCACCAGGGGTGGAGCCCAACGCCGGCGATGATGTCTGGGTGGCGACGGGCGCGATCGTTTGCGCTAGCGAAGTTGCGCGGATCGACTCCGCAGTCAAATAGAGCTAGGCCTAGCGCCGTCGCCTCATCGGCAACGGCGTCCGGGTGAGCCATTAAATCGAGATGACAGTGTGCATCAAATAACCGGGGCTCCATCTCGGCGCGCTCCGCTAGTCCAGACGTTGGCCATCGGAGCGTACGCGCTCAGTGCCGCGGCCGCTGATCTGGCGGATAACCTCGCCGGCAATTATCTGACCCATGATGGGCGGCATAAAGCTGGCGGTTCCGAGCTCGGTACGCTCGTGGATGTTGGAAGGGTCGCGGGGCTGGGTCTTAACCGATTCCTCGCAGCTAAACAGTACATGTAAGCTCTTGATTCCGCGCTTCTTGCACTCTTTGCGCATGATGCGGCTCATAGGGTCGCGCACCGTATCGAAAATGTCGGCAAAGCGGAGGCACTCGGGATGGAGCTTGTTGGCCCCGCCCATGGAGCTAACCAAACGAATGTCGTGGTCCTGAGCATATTTGGCAATGGTGAGCTTGGCCGAGATGGTGTCGATGGCGTCGACGACGTAGTCGAGCTTGCCGTCCGTCTGCTCCAAAACGCTCGCGAAGAAATCATCGATGTTGTCGCTCAGCAGGTATTCGGTGCGTTTGATAACGGTGGCGGTGGGATTGATGTTGTGGATCATGGCTTCCATAACATCGACCTTGCGCTTGCCGATGGTGCTGTGAAAGGCGATAGCCTGGCGATTGATATTGCTGGGCGCGACGATGTCCTTGTCCAGAATGACGAAATGACCAATGCCGCCGCGGGCGAGTGCCTCGCAGCAGTTGGAGCCCACGCCTCCGCAGCCGAGCACCAACACCGTAGCATCGGCGAGCTTATCGAGTGCCTCGCGGCCCATGATGATCTCGAGCTTGGTGTCGCGTGTCTCGACGAGAGCGGCAGCGGTTTCGGTCATAGACATCCTCCGATGGGGAAGCGAATCGTGTTTTAGCTATCGCCATTATAGGTGTTATCGCGAGGTTGATTTCCGATCTCAGCCGAACACATTGAGCGGATAGGCCATTCCCGCAGTT
>CAUADW010000084.1 GCA_958427895.1 uncultured Collinsella sp. | reverse complement strand
TCCTCGCCGCCGAACTCCGCATCGCCACATGGGACCACCCAGGCGTGGGCGAATACCTCGAGTGCCGTGGCAGCGCAATCGCGCAGGAACGTCACATCGCTCCCCTCGTTTGCGCTCACGATATTGGCCACGTAGATACCCCCGGGGTTCAGGCTGCCTCGCACCAAACGCAACGCCTCAACCGTCGCCAGCTCGCGTACGGGCTCGGCACCGCCAAAGCAATCGCTCACGACCACGTCGTAGCGACGATGACCCACGCTTGTCACGCCCAGATACGAGCGAGCCTCAGCGGTAATCACCCGCAAGCGGTCGCCCACCGTGCGCTCCAGCTCGTCCAGGTAGAACCAACGGCGCGCCAGGCGCGTAATCTCGGCATCGTACTCAATGACGTCCATGCGCAAGCCCTCGTGCGACATCAGCGCAAACTTAGGATAGGCAAACCCGCCGCCGCCCAGCATGAGCATACGGTCGATACCATGCCCGTAAGCATCACGCATTGCGTCCTCAGCCTCAAACACGTCGTCAAACGCGCAATAGTACGCAAAGACGGGCTCCGCCCAGCGTTCGCCAACGTAACTCGCGCTTTGGTAGACGCCGCCTTGTATTAATACGCGGACTTCGTCGCCGCTCTCATCGTGCAGGCGTTTCACACGCGCCAACCCATTGCGGGTTCGCGCAACCTGCAGACAGGCAGCACGAACAGCGACAGCAGCCGCACCAAGCGCCGCGGCTCCCAGAGCAACGCCGGCAACGACGCCGGCAGAAACACTCGGCTTGTTCATCTAGAGCTCCTTTTGCAGATAAAGGCCATGGTCATAAAATCCAAGATGGCGATAGTACTCGCGTGTGCCAATCGCGCTAATCACGTTGATGCGCGCATAGCCCGCGTCCCGAGCAATATGGCACGCACGCTCCACCAGCGACCGTCCCAATCCATGGTGCTGGGCTGCCTGGCCTTGATCCCCCACGCGCGCCGCCATGCCATACACGTGTACCTCGCGAATCATCGCCTCGTCCGGCATCGTCGGCAACTCGTCCGCATGTGCGGCAACAAAAGCGCGATCGGGCAGCGACAACCGCAAAAAGCCCGCGATCTTGCCCTGCGGCGTCATCCACTGCAAAAAGCGCTCGTGCGTCACCGGCGTCTCGTACGCGACCTCATCAAGGGACAGCTCACCCAAGTCGGCACCCGCCGTACTGATCTCGCGATAACGAATCTCACGCACCGTCGCACCGTCACCCCGAGCAGCCAGGCGGTTCTCAACGAGCTGACGCAGGTTGGGTTTCTTGTTGCCCACCATGATGTCGTCGGAGCTAAAGTCGCGGATCATGCGACTGATGCGGCAGAACGCCGGTGTCACCACGATGTCGTCGGCCAGCACATCGAGCAGCTCTTCCTCGGTATAGGGACGCCACTCGCCGCGCTCATAGCAACCCACCAGACGCGAGCCCTCGATGAGCGCACACGGGTAGACCTTGACCTCGTCGGGCATAAAGGCCCCCTCGGTCATAAAGTGTTCGTAGTCGAGCTTGTCCCCCTCGGGCGTGGCGCCCAGCAAGTTGAGCATAAAATGCGCGTGGATCTTAAAGCCAAACAGGCGTGCAAGCGAAAACGCCCGCTCGATTTGCTCCACCGAAATGCGACGCTCGTTGATATCGAGCAGGTGCTGGTCGAGGCTCTGGATGCCCATCTGGATCTTGGTGCAGCCCAGGCGGCGGATAAGCGTAAGCGCCTGCGGCGTTACAGCATCGGGGCGCGTCTCGATGACGAGCCCCACCACGCGATGCTTCGCCGTCTCGTTGATGCGCTGCTGGCGCTCAAGCTCTTCCATCGTGGCCGTCTGCCACTCGGCGACCTCGCCCCACGGCGTACCAGGGCCGTACAGACGACGCACCGCGCGATTATAGCCGCCCACGGCAGCATCCACACGCTCCTGCTCCTCAGCAACACCGGCAGCGAGGTCGGCCTCGTCTGTCGCAATGCCGGTAGCCCGATAGCACTCGCGGCGCTCTGCTACCACCGGCGGCAGGGCATCGGCGGGAGCGTCATCGAGCAGGCGCCCCGCCTCGGCACGACTGATACCCGGACGTGCCAACATGGGGTTGGCCGCCACGCCGGCGACGGCATCGTCATTGAGCGCACGGAAGAGCTCCGACATAAACCATGCCTGATACCCTTGCGGATAGTCGCTCCAGGTACCGCCGAGCACGATAAGCTCAATCTTATCGGTCGAATGCCCCATCTGCGAAAGCGCGGTCAGACGAGCGCTCACCTGCAGATACGGGTCAAAGCAGTTTTGCTCTGCACGGGCACACGCCGGCTCAGCGTGCAGATAGCTCTTGGGCATGCGCAGGTCGTTGGGACAAAACAGGCAATCGCCCGAGCACGGCCAGGGCTTGGTGATGACGGTAATGGTCGCCACGCCCGAAGCCGTGCGGCGCGGCTTCATGCGCAACACCTGCAGCAGTTGACGCTCCAACTCGGCATCGACATTCCACGCAGCCCACCGAGCCTGCTCCTCACGTTTAACCCGCTGGTAGAACGGCAGCAGACGGCGCTTGGCCAAATCGCGTTTGTCGGCACTCTCACGGCGCGCCTCGGCATGTATCAGTTTGACGAGCGCTTTGTCGTCCACGGTCTCGCCGCGACGCAGAGCCTCGAGTATGTTCAAGATAATCTGTTCCATGACCCCATTGTAAAGGCAAAGGCGCCGGAGCCCGTCACGGCTCCGGCGCCTCCATCAAACAGCGCAGCTATGGTATATAAGTCTTCGATAACCGCCCGTCACTCTGAATCAAATGACATGTCGCCCGAACCGACCTCAAAACGATACGTGGCAGACTTGTCACCGTTATCGAATTCAAGATTCAAAATGGTCTCGCCGTCGTAGCCAAGCGGAAGGAAATCGCTCTCGAAGTCGCCGCTGCCCAAGGTGAGGCTCGCCTTAAAGCCCGTAGAGTTCGGAACCGTCATCTCCACATCGCCCGAGCCCACACTCACGTCCATCGATTTCGCGGGGGCCTGGTAAAGCTCGAACGTCACATCGCCCGAACCGACCTCAGCGCTGAGCGCATCAGTCACGCTGCCCGTAAACTCTACATCTCCCGCACCCAGGAAAAGGTCGAAACCGTCACAGATGACACCGACAATCTGCAGATCACCCGAGCCCACGTGCGCGTTGACTCCCTTCAGATGTTCGGCAACACGGCGCGGCAGCTCGACCGTAACTGAGCGATCGATTGCCTTATCGTCATCACTTCCAAACTGGGAAACCTTGAGCGTCGAGTCCTCGACGGATGCGATGTTCTGCGTCGCGGCCTTGGAGGCATCCATACCATTGGCAACGCGTCCCCGCTCGATAACGCGAGCCTTGTTGCCATCAACAACCTTGACGTCCACCGTAGCCGCATCGATATCGAAATCGAGGTAGCGAAACTCATCAGCATCAAAGGTCGTACACGAAAGCCGCTGAGGCCGAGCAGAATAGCTGCCGTCATCCAAGGGATCGTCCTCGTCAACCGCATCGTCCATACCAGACAAGCCGGATACAACATCGTCGAGATCCCACGGGCCATCAAAATGAATCAAAGTCCGCGAAATGCCAAAAACAAGCCCGATAATCAGTACAAACGCTCCGATGCCAACGCCCAGGCGCAGCTTGGATTCATGCGAAAGCTTCATCATTCGTCACCTTCTTTGGCACATGGCTCAGCGGTGGCCGCGGTAGCCACGTCAGCATCAGGTTCCGCAGAAGTATCCTTCCCCTGGGCCCTGACCGCCACCGGTGCCGAACCAACCTGAATATCCCCGCGTGCCCAATCACCATCGAGCGCACGCGCCACCCAGTGATAGATGGGAATCGTAAAGAAGATCAGCGCGGCAAAGGGGCCGGCACCAAACAGGAACATCAGCAAAAAGAACAGCAGCCAACACACGGCCCAATACGGGAACGACTGGAACGGGCCCTTCACCGGAGCCGAGCCAACTGCGCCGCCACTCGTCGCCTGCGCCGTAGCGGCATTGGCGGCCTGCGCACTCCAGCTTGCCGCTTGCGCCGCCTTGGCGGCGGCGTCACTCGCCTGTGTTGCCGCCTCGGTAGCTCGTGCCGCCGCCTCATGGGTGCGTGCGCGCTCTGCTGCCTCGGCCTCGCGCTGGCGGGCGCGGTCCTCGTTCTCAAACTCGATATCGTCCTCAATCTCGTCGCTCGGATTGAGCAGCTCGTCCAGGCTCACACCGTAGAGCTTGGCGAGCGAGATCAGGTTCTCGGTATCGGGCGAGCTCTCTGCACGCTCCCATTTACTGACCGCCTGGCGCGACAGCCCCAGCTTTCGCGCCAGCCCTTCTTGGCTAAAACCCTTGCTGCGACGAAGGTCGGCGAGCCGCTGCGCAGTTTCTACATTCATGGTTCCTCCTATGTGATGCCAGCCGTGCCGCCGGACCGTTTTTGTTCTAAAGGCGCCTTGCACAGTTAAAAATGTATCCGCCACCGCCAAAAGCATGCCACCTATTCTAGTGAGATTTTTGACAACCGGCGGTTGCGGGCACATATGAGCTGCGGAAATGTGTCCAAACAAAGCAATGACCCGCAGCTCGGTTGTCCCCGTTGCAGCGTTAACGGTAGTATGGTCATACTGTTTATTCCGCACCGCCAACGGAGGGAGTTCCGCGCCGTGAACCGCGATTTCGCCTCATCGCTCATCCAGCTCAACAACACGTTCTATCGCGAGCACTCCGCCTCCTTTTCCGATACGCGCCAGGCCCCGTGGCCCGGCTGGGTGCGCACCATGGACATCGCGCTCGAACAGCTCGACGTCGCCACGATCGAGCATCCCGTCCGCGTCTTCGATCTTGCCTGCGGCAATATGCGATTCGAAAACTTTGCCGCCGGCGGCGCACTTGCCGCCAAGGGCGTCGACGGCGCAAACCCCTCGGCAGATGCCAACTGTCCGTTTGAGTTCTATGGTGTCGACTCGTGTCAAGATTTGGCTATCGATGCACATGGCCACGCCCTGCGCATTCCCAACCTGCACTTCCAGGAACTCGATGTGCTCGACGCCCTCATGAAGCTCAATCCCGCCGAGACACCCGACGTGCTTTTCGACGCCCCGCTCGCCGACATCTCGGTCTGCTTTGGCTTTATGCACCACGTGCCGTCGTGCGAGTACCGCGTACGCGTGCTCGACGCCCTGGTGCGCCAGACGCGCCCAGGCGGCATCATCGCCATCAGCTTTTGGGAGTTTATGAACGACGAGCGCATGGCGCGCAAGGCCGTTCGAGCCGAAGCCCGCGCCGAGCTCACCCCGCCGTTTGAGGGTTACGATTCCGCGCAGTTTGAAGCCGGCGACCACCTCATTGGCTGGCAAAACGACCGCCACGCCTACCGCTATTGCCATCACTTTGACGATCAGCAGATCACCGACCTGGTGCGCGGCGTCCGTACGTTCTACAAGAGCGGCGAGGTCCCCGTGCGCGAGCTTGAGCGCTTCCATGCCGACGGTCGCAGCGGCGAGCTCAACCGCTATGTGATTCTCAAGCGTCTGTAGGCACCGACGACTCGCCGTCGAGCCGCATCGCATCTTTCGGGCAAACTATGCCCACCCTTTTTTCAACCCATTGACGGAACGTGCAACCATGCGTTCCACACTTATGACCAAGGAGCCTCATGGGAGCCGTCCACGTTCGCACGCCTAAGAACTTTGTGCTCGAGGAGCGCCTGGAGCGCTACGCCGATGCGATTGAGACGAACCCCAAGGCCTATGTCGGAGATTGGCGCGCGGCTTGCGCGCCAGTTGGCGGCAAGCCCTTCGAACACCTTCACCTGGATCTTGGCTGTGGCAAGGGAACGTACCTTGTAGAGCGCGCGGCCCACGAGCCAAACACGCTCTTTATCGGTATGGACCAGGAGCCCATCTGCATCGCCTATGCCGCACAGAAAATCTGCGAGCAGGAGCTGTCCAACGCACTCGTCCTGCCCCGAGGCGCCAAATCGCTGCCGCAGCTGTTTGCCGCAGGCGAGCTCGATGCCATCACCATTAACTTTCCCACGCCACAGCCCAAGGCCAAGTACGCCAAAAAACGACTCGTCCATGTCGACCATCTGATGCTCTACCGCCCGCTCTTTGCAGCCGGCGCTACCGTCACGCTGCGCACCGACAGCAAGCCGTTGCGCGATTACGCCCTGGGACAGTTTGCCGCGGCAGGCTACGACACGCTTTGGGTAAGTGACGACGTCCGCCGCGACCATCCCGAGCATCCCGAGACCGAATATGAATGCCGCACGCGCGAGATGGGTGCCGTCGTCTATGGCATTTGCGCCACACCCGGCGCGCGGCCTAGCGATGAACAGCTCGCGGCGGGCCACGAGCAGGAGCAAAGCCTTGCCTGCTACCTGCCCGAAAACCTCGATGCGCTCACCTATGTACCTCTGGGCATGGAAGAGGCCGTCGAGAACTTTAGAAACCGCGCCCGCAAAGGCAAGAAGCGCCTGCCGCAGTGAACTGCACCCCAAAACTTGGACGGCTTAAATAAGAACTACGCCGCAAGGGAC
>CAUADW010000083.1 GCA_958427895.1 uncultured Collinsella sp. | reverse complement strand
GCCGACGAGCTGCAAGTTCTTGGTCGCGGGGGCAGGATTTGAACCTACGACCTCCGGGTTATGAGCCCGGCGAGCTACCAGACTGCTCCACCCCGCAATGTCTGGGCGCCTCATGTGCGCAAGAAAGAATATTACGCGGGAGTTCGGTAAACGGCAAGGAAAAACTCGTGGAGCATAATTCCTTCATATTTAAACCCCTCAGCCCCTATCACCGTAAACGAATCGCAGCCGAGTGCCGTCGGCGGCGCGTATACAATGGTGCGCGTCCTTTTATGCCAACACTGGGAGTAGACATGCTGCTCGCTATCGATATGGGAAACACGCAGACGGCCATGGGCCTGTTTGACGGAGACGAGCTGGTGCAGTCGTGGCGCATGCCCACCGACCGCTCCTATACCGCCGACGAGATCCATGTGCGCCTGATGGGTTTCTTTAAGATGTACGGCCTTTCGCTCGACGCGGTCGACGCGATCGCCTTTGCCGGCGTGGTGCCGCAGCTCTCGCGCGAATGGCACGCCGTGGCCGACCGCATTGCCGCGGACGCCATCGTCATCGGGCCGCAGACGGCCGCGGTGACCAAGCTGCGCGCGGCGCGTCCCCAGGCCGTAGGCGCCGATCGCGTCGCTAACGCCGTTGCGGCCGAAACTTTCTACGGCGCGCCGGCAATCGTGGTGGACTTTGGCACCGCGACCAATATCGACGTCATCGATGAGGACGGTTATTACATTGGCGGAGCGATCGCGCCGGGCATTCGCATCTCCATGGACGCGCTTGCCGCCCGTGCCGCCAAGCTCGCCAGCGTGCCGCTCGAGGCGCCCGAGCACGCCATCGGCCGCGATACCGAGGAGTGCATCAAGGTCGGCGCCGTAACGGGCGCCGCTGCCATGGCCGAGGGCCTGGTCGCGCGCATGAAGCGCGAGCTGGGCCGCGAGGATGCCACCGTTATCGCCACGGGCGGTCTCGCCAGCATCGTCGCCGATTCGACCGATGCCTTCGACGTGGTCGATGGCCAACTCACCATTAAGGGCATCTGCGAAATCTACCGCCGCATGCAGGAGCTGGGATAGAGCAGGGGCTTAAGTCGAGCACGCCCGATGCCACAGTCCCCGCAAAGGCTCGCCAAGCCTATTCCTCAGATAAGCGAAACCCTCCCCGGCACAGGCCGAGAAGGGTCTTGTTGCCATCGTTATCTTTGAGCGCTGGCGCCCCGCGCTACAGCCCGCGAATTCGTACAGCCTCGGGCGGAAACTCCTGCTCGCCGGCATCGGTCTTGATGGTCGCGCGGCCCCAGATGTCCAGGCCCGCAAACACACCGACCGCAAGCGGCAAGCCGTTGGGAGACACCGCCGCAACCTGGCGGCCCAGCAGCGGCACCATGTCGAAGTACTCGCCCAGCACGGGAGCCAGCGGCCCTGCGGCGCCTTGCGGCGTGTTGGCAACAACCGCCCAGGCGTCCACGCGGGCCAGCACGGCGGCGGCCAGCGTCTCGACCAGCGCTTCGTCAGCCACGTCCACACCAAGCTCGCTCAGCGCCGAACGCTCAATATCCACCGTCACGGCACCGAACATGCCCGCAGCACCGGCACCGCCGTTCACGGCAACACGCGCGAGCGACGTCTCAAACGCAGGCGCACCGCACACGATATCGCTCGGCCACTGGATACCCACCTTACCGGCAAGGCCCAACCCCGGCGTCGAAGCCGTGCCCACAAGCGCGTCCATCATGCCCATAGCCGCCACAAACGGCAGGCCGTGGAAGGCATGCATGTTCACATCGGGGCGCACGACCAGCGAAAACATCAGCGATGCATCGCCCGCGCTCCACGCGCACCAGCCCGCGGACATGCCCTCGCGGCCCGCGTCGCGCGCCGCGTCGAGCTCGGTGCCAGCGGCAACAGCATTCATCTCGATCATCTACATACGCCCCAATTCGCCCACGATATGGCCCACGCGGTCCTCGGGCTCCTTGACCTCGACGCCGTTGTAGCGGAAGAACCGCGCCGGGTCGTGCATCAGGTCCTCGAGCGGCACCAGCACAAAATCGCGTTCGCCGATCAGCGGATGCGGCAGGCGCAGCTTTTTGCCGCCGTGGGTCTCGCCGTCCATCCACAGCAGGTCCAGGTCGATGGTGCGCGGACCGTTGGCCTTGGCCTTTTTGGAGCGGTCGCGCCCCAGCTCGGCCTCGATCTTCATAAGCTCGTCGAGCAGCACCAACGGCGCCAGCTCGGTCTTGATCTCGATGACGGCGTTGGCAAACGCGTCCTGGCGCGTCTCGTAGGCAGGCTCGCTCTCGTAGATCTTGGAGGAGTTGGACACGCAGGTGAGTGGAATCTCGGCGATCATCTCGCGTGCAGCGCGGATGTTGTCGCAGCGATGCCCCAGGTTGGAGCCCACAGCCACAAACGCGCGGCGCGGCTGCGGCTTGGCAACCGCCCAGTAACCGTTCAGGAACTGCGCAAAACCCGCGGCGTCGTGCACGCGCACGATGTTGGCACCGGCCTGGATGGCGCCCAGGCACACGCCAAACGTGGCGGCATCGCGCGCGGCGGCCTCGGTCACGCCCGAGACAGCGCCCACAAAGCGCTTGCGCGACACGGCGCACATGAGCGGGTAGCCCAGCGACGCCATCTTGGCAGTCTCGCGCTGGATGACGATGTCCTCGTTAGCCGACTTACCAAAGCCCGGGCCAGGATCGATGCAGATGCGGTCGCGAGACACGCCGGCATGGATGAGCGTGCGGGCCTGGTCGGACAGAAAGCCCATAACGCGGCGCATGATGGGCGCCGAATCGGGCAGGGTGAAGCGGCGGAGCTGCGAGGTGGGCACGTAGGCTTCCTCGCGGCGGGCGCTGCGGCGCATCATGGCTGCCAGGTGGTCATTGGACTCCGATGCGACCTCGGTGGCTGCGGGCGCGGCCTCGGGCGCGGGCGCGACGGTCTCGGCGGCAGCAACCTGCTCGGCGGCCGGCGTCTCCTGCCCCAGCTCGGTTGCGGGCTCGGACGTGGGCTCCGGTTCGCCAAACGGCAACGAGGGCTGCACCACGCCGCCCGGAAGCTTGGCCTCAACCTTGGGCTCACCCAGCAGCTTGCCGCGACGGCGGCGAGCCGGCTTCTCGGCCTCACGCGCGGCCTCGGCAGCCGCCTCGCGCGCCTTCTCGGCAACAAACGCCGCTGCCGAGGTATCGAGCTGCACCGTTGCGTGCGTGCGGGTGGGCGCGGCGACCTCGCCGGCATGCATCACGATGACGCCGCAGGTGCTCGTCTTAACAAACTCGACCATCTTGGGATCGGTGAAGCCGGTCACGTCGTTGACGATCGAGGCGCCGCAGCGCACGGCCGCCTTGGCAACCGCCACATGACGCGTGTCGATCGAGACGATGGCGCCCTCCTTGGCCAGCGCGCGCACCACGGGCAGCACGCGGCGAGCCTCCTCGTCGGGGTTGACCGGGGTAAAGCCGGGGCGCGTGGACTCGCCGCCCACGTCGATGATGTCGGCGCCGGCGTCGAGCATCGCCAGGCCGTACTCGATGGCAGCATCCGGGTCGAAGTGCTCCCCGCCATCGCTAAACGAATCGGGCGTCACGTTGAGGACGCCCATGATGCGCGGACGGTCAAAGCTGAGCTCGTACTTTCCGCACCGCCATGTCTTGCTGTCGTTCGCCATGAACATCCTCCTAAAATGCCCACGCCGCCGAGCTTGGGGAGCTGGCGGCGGGGTCGCTTTGCGCTCAGTCTTTCTATTGTATCCGCGCGCGCGGGCTAGAACGCAAACGCGGCCGCGATGTCGCAAGAAATCAGCAGGTCGGCATTTGCATCCTGATCGGTGGGAGCAAGGTTGCAAATGGCCAGCGTATCGCCGGTAAAGTAACGCGTAAGGCCCGCCGCCGGATACACCACGAGCGAGGTCCCGCCCACGATGAGGGCATCGGCCGCGGCGATGGCGGCAACGGCACCGGTCAACACATGCTCGTCGAGCGGCTCTTCGTAGAGCACCACATCGGGCTTAATGCGCCCGCCGCACGCAGGACACACGGGCACGCCCGCGGCGTCCTCGTGCTCGCGCGAGCAAATCCATTCGGCGCTGTAGACTGCGCCGCACGTCTGGCAGACATTGCGGTGGACCGAGCCATGCAGCTCGAACACGCGCTGCGAGCCGGCCATCTGATGCAGGCCGTCGATATTTTGCGTCACCACGGCATTCAGCTTGCCGGCGCGCTCCAGCTCGGCCAGCTTGGTGTGGCAGCGATTGGGCTTGGCGCCAAGCGCGATCATCTTGGTGCGGTAGAAGTCGAAGAACTCGGCCGGATGCGCCTCGTAAAAGCTATGCGACAGCATGGTCTCGGGCGGATAGGCAAACTGCTGGTGATACAGGCCGCCCACGCTGCGGAAATCGGGGATGCCACTTGCCGTGGAAACACCAGCGCCGCCAAAGAAGACCACGCGCTTGTGGGTGTCAAACAGATCCGCCAGCGCGGCGGAGGCCTGCCTGGGGTCCGATATTGCCTGCGTCATATGAGTCCTCCGTCCTTGTTAGTCGGGCAGCGTTGAGCGACGTCCCAGCATGCGGCCTTTAAGTCAGCATGCGCGGATCCCACCCCGCCCCTGTTGCGCTAATCTTAAGCCTGCCAACCCCGTCGAAAGGACACCATGCCTCAGACTTACACTTTCGCCTCGTGGAACGTCAACGGCCTGCGCGCCGTGCTCAAAAAGGACCCGAGCTTTATCCAGATCGCGCAAGAACTCGGCGTCGATATCTTGGCGCTGCAAGAGACCAAGCTACAGGAGGGCCAGGTCGATATTGACCTGCCCGGCTATCACCAAACCTGGAGCTACGCCGAGCGTAAAGGCTATTCGGGCACTGCGGTCTTTAGCCGCCAGGAACCGCTGCGCGTGCTGCACGCCGACGCACTGCTACCCTACGCCGGCGAGGCGGCCGAGCTCGTCGCCCAAGCCGCAACCGAGGGCCGCGTCTGCGCGCTCGAGTTCGACAAGTTTTGGTTTGTGGATGTCTACACGCCTAACGCCCAAAATGAGCTCGCGCGCATCGATGTACGCATGGCCTGGGACGATGCCTATCGCGACTTTTTGAGCGCACTTGAACGCGAGACCGGTAAGCCCGTCGTAACCTGCGGCGACTTTAACGTGGCGCACGAGGAGATCGACCTTAAGAACCCCAAGTCCAACCGCGGCAACGCAGGCTTTTCGGACGAGGAACGCGGCAAGTTTACCGAGCTGCTCAACGCCGGCTTTACCGATACCTGGCGCGCGGCAAACCCCGACGTCGAGGGCGTCTACAGCTGGTGGAGCTACCGCTTTAATGCCCGCAAGAACAACGCAGGCTGGCGCATCGACTACTTCCTGGTAAGCGATGCAATCGCCGACAACGTACGCGACACCGGCATCCGCGGCGACATCTTTGGCAGCGACCACTGCCCCGTCACCCTCACGCTAGAGCTCTAGCCCCAAGTAATTTCCTGGGAGACAGAGGAAAACAGATCGTGTGACCCCTCTCCCCCTATAAGTTGCGGTGGAATAGTTCCTGTTTGGGCAGCAAATTGCCAAAAACGAGAACTATTCCACCGCAAGTTCGTGAGGGAACGCGAAATGCCTTACAGCCCGTATTTCACGACGACACGGTTAATGCGACGGCACCAGGGCTTGTACAAGGCGGCCAAGAACACGCAGGTCGCGAGACCGTGTGTGATATCGAACGGCACTGCCGTGGCAAGACGCGCCATGGCACCCGCCCACGTGAGCGGTTGAACAAAACCGATAATGTCGTAGGCGTTGATCACAACGCCGTACAGCAAACCCGAAGCAAAGCCGTAGGTCAGCAGCGCCGGCATACGCACGGCGCCATCGGCGCGATCAAAAGCGCCGGCATGCGCCAGCGCACCGCCAACGTATCCCACGAGCCCCCAGGCATACATCTGCCACGGCGTCCACATGCCCTGCCCAAAAAAGAAATTGCTGGTCAGCGCCGCCAACGCACCGACCATAAAGCCGTTACGACGACCGAGTGTCGCCCCGGCGATAATGGCGATGGCACTCACGGGTTTAAAGTCGGGAATGGGTCCAAACAGGATGCGCCCCGCCGCCGCCAGCGCCGCCAGCACCAGCGTGGGCATAATCTGACGCAGACCTGGACGCGATGCCTCATAGCCCGCAAAGAACAGCGCAAGCACCAACGCCACCACAACCAGCATGGCCAACGCTGCCTGCTCAACACCCGCCAGCAACGCGGCAGCCATCACCGCCGGCACCGCCAACAACAGCGGGATCTCCAGTTTTGCAAGCAAACGCGAGAAACGACAGTCCGTCATCCCATCACGCCCTATAGAACACGTTGTCGGCAAAGAAGTCGGCCGGGGACTCCATGCAGGCAATCTCGCCGTCAAACATCATGGCGATGTCGTCGGCTACCTGCTCGGCAAAGTCCAAATCGTGCGTAGCCATGATGACGGTGCCGCCAGCCTTCGCATGGTCACGCAGGGCGCGGGCGATGGTGCGGCGGCTGAACAGGTCTAGACCCTTGGTGGGCTCATCGAGCAATAGCAGTTCGGGGCCGATTAGCAGCAGTTTTGCCAATGCAAGCAGTTGACGCTGCCCGCCCGAAAGATCGTACGG
>CAUADW010000082.1 GCA_958427895.1 uncultured Collinsella sp. | reverse complement strand
TCGGGATTGGCCTTGGCCTCTTCGAGCTGCTTGGCGATGGAGTTCTTAAATGCCTCCTCTAGGCCGTTGACCAGATCGACCGAATAGGAACCGGCGCTCTCGAGCGCCGTGGAATCGATAACGTGGCCGATGATTAGCTTGGCGCCGTTGTTCGCGGCGACCTTGATGGCGCGTGCGAGCACAAAATCCTGCTGCTCAGTACCATCGAGTGAAACAAATACCTTGGTGTAGCCCTCGTTCATGGTTTCCTCCTTGGTCTATCGCACGGGCGCGGGGCTCGTGCATCGGGCGGGCGCGGGCGCGTTGGCCGCCGAACACTTTATCTTGTTGCAGTTATACCCAAGGATTTGGGTTTGACCGCTCGCAATTCTGTGAACGGACGAGTTTTTTGGTAAGGGTGGGCGCAGACGCGCCCGAACGGTTGATAATGGGACATCGCCCGCACCGTCCGCAGAACAATATCGGCGGGTGTCTAACGAGGGGGTCCCTTTGGATATCATCGAGCTTCTAAAATCTGCCTTCATGGGCCTGGTCGAGGGCATCACCGAATGGCTGCCTGTTTCGTCGACCGGTCACATGATCTTGGTGGACGAGTTCGTCAAGATGAACGTGAGCGAGACGTTCTGGAATATGTTCCTGGTCGTGATTCAGCTCGGCGCCATTCTGGCCGTCTGTGTGCTGTTCTTCCATGAGCTCAATCCGTTCTCGCCCAGCAAGGGCAAGGAGGGCCGTCGCGACACCTGGGTGCTGTGGGGCAAGATTGTGCTCGGCTGCATTCCCGCCGCGGCGATCGGCCTGCCGCTCAACGACTGGATGGAGGAGCATTTCTACAATGCTCCCGTCGTGGCGCTGGCGCTCATTGTGTACGGCGTGCTGTTTATCGTGATCGAGAACTGGCGCGCGAACAAGCGCGAGGAAATGGCCGTTGCCGGTTCGTTTGGTTCGCGTGCTGTGGTGTCGGGCGGACGTCCCGCCGGTGCGCACTTTGCGGCGCCTGCCGCGGCTACCGCTGAGGATGAGGACGATGACGAGAATCTGGACTTTGGCTCCATCGCCACGCTCGAGGACCTGAGCTGGAAGACTGCGCTGGGTATCGGCTGCTTCCAGGTGCTTTCGCTGGTGCCTGGTACGTCTCGCTCCGGTTCTACCATCATCGGCGGCCTGCTTTTGGGCTGCACACGTTCGGTGGCGTCCAAGTTTACGTTCTTCTTGGCCATTCCCGTCATGTTTGGCGCGAGTGCGCTCAAGCTGGTCAAGTACTTCATCAAGGGCGGCACGTTCGGTGCCAACGAGGTCGCTATCCTGGGCGTGGGCTGCGTTGTGGCCTTTGTGGTTTCGCTCATCGCCATCAAGTGGCTCATGGGCTTCGTCCGCCGTCACGACTTCAAGTGCTTCGGTGTCTACCGCATCATCCTGGGCATCGTGGTGCTTGCGTACTTCTTCGTCTTGGAGCCGATGCTCGGCCTCTAACTTAGTCGACGCTGCGCGGCGGCCGGGGCGACAACTTGTCATTCAAAGGGGGTGGCATGACCAAAAGGTCTATGCCGCCCCCTTTTCATGCCAATTTGTTCGCCCTGGCCGCCGCTCGCTGCTGCTGCCATGACATCGGCGGTTTCGTGATTGCCAATAGATTGGTGCAAAGTAACCTGACCCCATTGCGCCAAATCCGCTGGGCGGGCCCGATTGTGGCGGACGGAGTCGTGGTGTGATTTGCGTCGGTGTCCGCGCGGCTCGGTATACTGGTACGGCTCAAACTATGGCGCTGCCCGCAGGCGCGCCGTCCGTCAGATGAGGAGTCGCCCATGACCCAGCCCTTGCCCTGGGAAAAGAATGTCGCGGTACCTGTGCCGCCCGCGCCGGAACCCGTGCCGCTCGATGCATACACCGCCCCTGCTGCGCCGGAGCCCGAGCTCGTTCCGCTCGACATCTACGACGCTCCCGCGCCGGCGCCCAAGCCCGCCAAGCCGCTCGTCGACATCGACAGCCTTAATCCCGCTCAGCGCGAGGCGGTCCTGACCACCGAGGGCCCGCTGCTGGTCCTTGCCGGCGCCGGCTCGGGCAAGACCCGCGTCTTGACCTTCCGTATCGCACATATGCTCGGCGACCTGGGCGTTAAGCCCTGGCAGATCCTTGCCATCACGTTTACCAACAAGGCCGCGGCCGAGATGCGCGAGCGTCTGGCGGCACTCATCCCCAGCGGTACCCGCGGCATGTGGGTGTGCACCTTCCATGCTATGTGCGTGCGCATGCTGCGCGAGGACGCTGACCTGCTGGGCTACACCGGTCAGTTCACCATCTACGATGACGACGATTCCAAGCGCATGGTGCGCGATATTATGCAGGCGCTCGGTATCGAGCAAAAGCAATTCCCCATCAACATGATCCGCAGCAAGATCAGTTCGGCCAAAAACGCCATGATCGGCCCCGAGGACATGCTCAAATCCGCCGACAGCCCCAACGACAAAAAGGCCGCGCAGGTCTACTTGGAGCTGGAACGCCGCCTGCGCGCCGCCAACGCGATGGACTTCGACGACCTGCTCGTGCGCACGCTCGAGCTGCTGCGCACCCGCCCCGAGGTGCTCGACAAGTACCAGGAGCGCTTCCGCTACATTAGCGTCGACGAGTATCAGGACACCAACCACGTCCAGTACGAGATCGCTAACCTGCTGGCCGCCAAGTACCAAAACCTCATGGTCGTGGGCGACGATGACCAGTCCATTTATAGCTGGCGTGGCGCCGACATCACCAACATCCTGGACTTTGAGCAGGACTTTAAAAACTGCAAGACCGTTAAGCTGGAGCAGAACTACCGCTCCACGGGCCATATCCTGAGCGCCGCCAACGCCGTGGTGCGCCACAACTCGCAGCGCAAGGACAAGCGCCTGTTTACGGCCGAGGGCGATGGCGAGAAGATCCAGGCCTTCCAGGCAAGCGATGAGCGCGACGAGGGCCGCTGGATTGCCGGCGAGATCGAGAAGCTGCACTCCAAGGGCACGAGTTACGACGACATCGCCGTGTTCTACCGCACCAACGCTCAGTCGCGTATTCTCGAAGATATGTTCCTGCGCGCAGGCGTGCCCTACAAGATCGTGGGTGGCACGCGATTCTTCGACCGTGCCGAGATCCGCGACGTCATGGCCTATCTTAAGATGATTGTGAACCCGGCCGACGAGATGAGCGTCAAGCGCGTCATCAACACGCCGCGCCGCGGCATCGGCTCCACCTCGATTCAAAAGATTGAGCAGCTGGCACGCGACAACCGCTGCTCGTTCTTCCAAGCCTGCGAGATCGCAACAGCCGAGACGGGCATGTTTAGCGCCAAGGTGCGCAACGGCCTGTCGAGCTTTGTGGCGCTGGTGCGCGAGGGTCGCCGCATGGACGGCGAGCTCAAGGACGTCGTCGAGATGATCGTCGATAAGACGGGCCTGCTGCAGGCTTTCCGCGCCGAGGGCACCATGGAGTCCGAGAGCCGCGCCGAGAACATCCAGGAATTCCTGGGCGTCGCCGCCGAATTTGAGGAGACGCACGAGGATATCGAAGGTACGCTCGAGAGCTTGGAAGAGCTGCGCGCTGCCGGTGTTGCCGATGTGCCTGCTAGCGCCGAGCCCGAGCCTGTCGTGGTGAGCGCGCCTGCGCCCGAACCGGGGCCATCTGCCCCGGTATCCTCGTTTGAGGCGCTCGTTGGCGCGCGTGACGCCGCGGGCTCCAATCCGCTCGATAGCTTGGCCGCTCCGGCGCTGTCTCCGCAGGATGCCCTGGCCGCCGCCATCGCGGGCAACGCGTATGCCGCGCCGACGGAGATGCCGGCGGGTGCCGTGCATGCCGACGAGATCGAGCGCACCTACGGTCCGCTCACCTGTAAGGCGCTGCCGGCGCTCATGGAGTGGCTGGCCCTGCGCTCCGACTTGGATTCCCTGGCCGGCGAGACGCATGCCATTACCATGATGACCATCCACTCCGCCAAGGGCCTGGAGTTCCCGGCGGTGTTCGTGGCCGGCATGGAGGAGGGTATCTTCCCGCACGTGCACGACTTTGGCGGTAGTGACGATCCGGGCAAGCTCGAGGAGGAGCGTCGCTTGGCCTACGTCGCCATCACGCGTGCTCGCAAGCGCCTGTTCCTGACCTATGCGGCCACGCGTCGCACCTACGGCTCGACCTCTGCCAACCCGCGCTCGCGCTTCCTCAACGAGATTCCGTTTGAGGATATCGAGTTTAGCGGCATCGGTTCTGCCGGTTTTGAGGGCACGGGCTGGGAGAAGCGCGGCGACCGTCACGGCACCTTTGGCTCGGGCATGGGCTCGGATATGTACGGCGGCAAGGTGTTTGGCTCGCATACGCGCTCGACCGGCGGTTCCGGTTCGCGCGGCGGATCGAGCTTTGACGATTTCTTTGGCGGCAGCAGTTACGGGACCGAGCGCCATCGTGGGGTTTCGCCTGACGCCGGCCGTGTTGCCTCGACTTTTGGTTCGGGCGCGTCGCGAGCCAAAAAGCCGTCTTCCAAGGTGTCCCCGACGGTGGAGCGCAAGGTCGATCGTGCCAGCGCATCGCAGGACTTTGCCGCGGGCGATACCGTGAGCCACAAGACTTTTGGCACGGGTACCGTGATCTCGGTCGCCGGAGACATGATCGAGGTCCAATTCGAAAAGACCGGCCAGACCAAAAAGCTTATGAAGGGCTTTGCTCCGATCGTCAAGCTGAATGCCTAGCTGCGAGGTTGACCGGGCGCGCCGGGGGCTTTGGTCGCCTGCTCGGGCAGTCCTGCTCGCACGGAGAGCACATTAAGTGCTCTCCGGCTCGTGCGGAACTCGCGATCGACCAAAGCCCCCGGCGCGCCCTCTTCCTTGTGGCGTTTTGGCCTGCAGCTTGCGAACGTTGCTCTGCTCGTCCGCTTTTTGATTTGGAGAACCGGGTGGGCTGAAATGTAGATACGAGTAGGGGCTCCTCCGTTGATGAACGGGGGAGCCCCTTGTTTCGTTTTGGTTGTTGTTGTGACCTAGAGGTGGCTGATGATCAGTTCCATCTTGCCTTCGAGGTCGATGGAGCTGACGGTGCTGGGGGCCAGCAGGTGGCTTCCCTTGCGGACGGGGTCGCCGCAGATGGTGCCTTCGCCGTCGATGACCGACAGACACATGAAGGGCCAGCGCTGCTCCAAGGTCTTGCTGCCGTCGACGCGCACGCGATCGACGGTGTAGCAGGGGTTGGACTCGAGCTTGGTTACGCCATCGACCTCGGGCGCGGTCACCGTGCCGTCGGTCGGAGCCTGAGCATCAAAGTCGATGCATTCGAGGCTCTGCTCAATGTGCAGTGGGCGCAGCTTGCCGTCGGTGCCGGGGCGGTCGTAGTCGTACAGGCGATATGTCACGTCGCTCGACTGCTGCGTCTCCAGAATCAGCGTGCCGGTCTTGATGGCGTGAACGGTGCCGGAGTCGATCTGGAAAAAGTCTCCCTTGTGAATCGGCAGCACGTTGAGCATCTCGTCCCAACGGCCCTCTTCGATCATCTGTGCGGCCTCGGCGCGGTCGTGCGCGCGCTGGCCGACGATGATCGTGGCGCCGGGCTCGCAGTCCAGCACATACCAGCACTCGGTTTTGCCCAGGCTGCCGTTCTCGTGCTTGGCGGCGTACTCGTCGTTGGGATGAATCTGGATTGAAAGGTCGTCCTTGGCATCCAGAATCTTAATGAGCAGCGGGAACTCCTTGCCCTCGCAATTGCCAAAGAGCTCGCGGTGCTCGGCCCACAGCCACGACAGCGTGTGACCGGCATACGGGCCCTCCGCAATCTGGCAGTCACCGTTGGGATGGGCCGAGATGGCCCAGCACTCACCGATGGGACCTTCGGGAATGTCGTAACCAAATACGGTTTCGAGCTGGCGGCCGCCCCAGATCTTCTCGTGAAAGATCGGCGTCAGTTTAATCAAATCGGACATGTTCATACCCCCATTGTGTTGCGCGGGCGCTGCACAAAACAGCTCAAAGCGAGCGCCCGGATGACTACAAAAACCTATGCCAACGTTACGTTGTGCAACTCAAAGCGGTCGCCAACGTTGCGCGAGACCGAATACTCAAAGGCGGCGCCGCTGTCCAAAAAGCCAATCTGGGTGAGCTCGAGCAGGGGAGAGCCAAGTTTGGTGTCCAGACGCTCGGCTTCTTCCTCGGTTGCTGCCACGGCGCGAATGGTACGGTGGAAGCTCGAAATCTTCAGCCCACATTGCTCGCGGATGAAGTGGTAGACCGATCCGTACAGGTCCTTCTTTTTAAGGCCTGGAATCAGCTCGAGGGGCATGTAGGTGTACTCGATAACGATGGGCTTCTCATCGGCCTGACGCACGCGCACGACGTGATAGGCAAAGTCATCCTCTGCAATTCCCAGCTGGGCTGCGATGTCCGCTGGTGGATTAACGATCGAGAAATCGTAGACCACCGAGGTCACCTTCTCCCCGCGGTGCTCATACGAAAAGCCCTGGGCACGGTCGTTTTTGCCCTGGAAAAACGCCTGGCCGGGAAGCCCCGCCGTGTCCTTAACGTAGGTACCCGATCCGCGTCGGCTGGTAATAAGACCTTCCTCGGTGATTTGCTCGATAGCTCGTTTGACGGTGATTTTGGAAACGCTATAGAGCTCGCAGAACTCAACGACGGTGGGAAGCTTGTCGCCCGGTTTAAGAGTGCCATCCTCGAT